>CANHGF010000038.1 GCA_947460065.1 Comamonadaceae bacterium | reverse complement strand
GCTCGGGCCGCTTGCCGGTTTTCGCGGAGGAGGAGTCGCTCATGGCAGAGCCCTTCAGGGTTTGGCCACCGTGCCTTCGGGCAGCGCCATCACATGGTCGGCAATCTCCCCTGGCGTGGTGAACCAGATGCGTGAGCGCTGGGCGGCCATGTGCTCAAGAATGCGCTTGAGCTGCTGGGCGCGATGGGGCTGGCCCATCATGAAGGTGTGCAGCGAGATACCGCAGACCAGCGGCCAGCCGTGGCGCTCGCCGTCGGCCAGTTGCTGGTCGAAGCCGTCGGTGACCATGGTGGTGAATTCCTGGTCGCTGGCACCGCGGTTGATGAAGGCCGGGATGTCATTGAGCTCCATCGAGGGGTAAGGCACGCTCAAGATGGGGCCACGGTCGGTGCGGAACCACTGCGGCTGCTCATCAAAGAACCAGTCCATCTGATAGGTGTAGCCGGTCTCGAGCAGCAGCTCGGGGGTTTTGGCGCTTTGCGAGATGAAGGGGCCAAGCCAGCCTTTGGGCGGCTTGCCCTCCTCCTGGATGAAGCGCTCGCGCACCTCCTGCAGCATGGCGCGCTCGGTGGCCTCGTCCATGTCGATCTGGCGCTCGGAATTGGTGCGGCCGTGGCCGACGAATTCGTCGCCACGCGCCCGAAACGGCTCGAGCACCTCGGGGCAGACGTCATAGACGCTGGTGTTGGTCAGGATGGCCAGGGGAATCTGGTAGCGATCGAACAGCTCAAGGATGCGCCAGATGCCCACTCGGTTTCCGTAGTCGCGGTAGGCATAGCCGCGGTGAAAGGGCGCGGCCGGCAGCGAGGTGAAGTCGGGCCCGGGGTTGCGGCCGAATTCGAAGGCCTCAACGTTGAGCGCAAAGTAGACCGCCAGCTTGCTGCCATTGGGCCAGTTGTAGACCGGCCGCTTGGGCAGTTGTGAGAAGGGATAGCGGTTGAACTTGTTGTCGAATTTTTTCATCATGGGGCGGTGGGCAAGGAACGGATGTGTTGCATGACTTCGCTGACCGGCTTGACCTCGGCGTACTTGGCCGCCATGTCAAACAGGTTGACCGCATGGCTGGTGGCGCTGCGGTCGTAGACGCATTCAATCGGCACAGTGCATTTGAAGTTATACGCAAAGGCATCGACCACGCTGCCACGCACACAGCCGCTGGTGGTGCAGCCGGTGACCACCAGGCTGTCGACCTGCAGGTCGATCAGATAACTGGCCAGGGGCGTGCCGAAGAAGGCACTCGGATGCTTCTTGGGCAGCAGCACGTCGCGTTCGCGCGGCGCGATCTCGGGCACGAACTGGTAGCCGTGTGCGGCCACGCCCATCAGGGCCGGCACTTTTTCGGCCAGGCGGCCAAGGTCGAAGTTTTCCTTGGGGGCCACATAGGGGTAAAGCACCGGCAGGTTCTTCTCGCGAAACAGGGCCAGCAGGGGCGCAATGTGGTCGACCGCTTGCCAGCCGACCTCGCCGCAGGAGGTCTTGAACTCCTTGATCGACTCCCAAAACGGCTGGCGCTGCGTGCCCACCGTGCGGTACTGCACATCGATGATCAGCAAGGCGGGGCGCTTGCCCTGGGCCTGCGGACGGCCAAAGCCGGCAGCCTCGTAAGCGGCGATTTCATCGGCAGAAACGATCCCTTCCCAGGGCATGGTCATGAGCAAGTCCTCTTAACAGGTGTCAGTATTCTGGCAGGCGATGCTACCAACTTTCTCTGGCGGCTGTGGGGCCTACAAACCCGAGTTTCTGCTTGTCATTTTGCGCAGGTCCGGCACTGGTTATCCCGAGGGCTCGCTGTGCCTAGAATGGTCTGCACACCCTGACCTGCCCTTACCCGAGAGAGCATCGATGAGCCAGACATTGCCCGGCCATGCCACCTACCCCGATGTGTTCAAGCCCATCACGCTCAACCGCTTGAGCTTGCGCAACCGGATTTTTGTGCCGGCGCACACCACCAATTTCGGCGAGCACCACCTGCCCAGCCAGCGCCATGTCGACTACCACCGCGAACGCGCCCGCGGCGGTGTGGGCGCCATCATCTTCGAGGCCATCCGGGTGATGGACAACACCCTGGGCCGGCCGCAGGGCGTCTCCGGCTACCTGCCCGGCGCGGTCGAGGCCTTTGCCGCAGTGGCCCAGGCAGTGCATGCCGAAGGCGCAGCGCTGATTGCGCAGATCTGCCACATGGGCCGGCAGATCGACGGCGAGTTTGAGCGCACGGTGTCCGTCTCAGCCAGTGATTTGCGCTGGTCGCTGGGCGCCACCCACCCGCGTGCACTGGACCGCCAGGGCATGGACGAGGTGCGCGATGCCCATGTGCGGGTGGCCCTGAATATGGTGGCCGCCGGCATGGACGGCATTGAATTGCACTGGGGCCACGGGCATTTGCTGCAGCAGTTTCTCTCGCCCATGTCCAATCAGCGCGAGGATGAGTACGGCGGCAGCGTGCCAAACCGCATGCGCTTTCCGCTGGAGGTCCTGCAGGCGGTGCGCGCAGCGGTGGGCCCTGATTTTTGCCTGGGCGTACGCATCAGCGCCGAGGAATTCATGCCCGGCGGGCTGACCCTGCCGATGTCGCAGGAGATCGCGGTAGCGGCGGCGCAGGCCTGCGCGATTGACTTCATTCATGTGTCGCACTCGGCCTATCACATGAGCCATTCGCTGGGCACGCAAATGGCCGACATGGCTTTTGGCGTGGCCGAGTTTCGCGCCCTGCCGCAGGGCATCCGGCAGGCGCTGCGGGGGGCCGGCCTGAACACCGCGGTTTTTACCGTGTGCAAATACCGCACGCTGCAGGACGCGCAGGACATGCTGGCCGCCGGCCATGCCGATCTGGTGGGCATGGCGCGGGCGCATGTGGCCGACCCAGCGCTGGTCAACAAATACGCGCAGGGCCGCGCCGATGAGGTGCGCCACTGCCTGGGCTGCAACCAGGGCTGCTCCCAGCGGCTTGAGCGCAACATCGCCATCACCTGTTTGATCAATCCGCGCGCCGGCCAGGAAGCGCGCTGGCCCGAGGCCGAGCAGGACCGCACCGCAAGTGCGAAGCGGGTGCTGGTCATCGGCGGTGGGCCGGCCGGCTGCGAGGCGGCCTGGGTGGCGGCGGCGCGCGGCCACAGCGTCACCCTGTGGGAGCGCAGCCAGCAACTGGGTGGGCAGCTGCTGTGGACGCAGCACATGGCCTTGCGGCAGGACTTTGGGCACCTGTTCAATCACCAGCAGCAAATGCTCAAGCGCCACGGCGTGCACATCGAGCTGGGCCGCCAAGCCACGGCGCAGGCGGTGCTGGAGGCCGGCTTTGACGAAGTGATTGTGGCCACAGGCGCCCGCGCCAGTGCGGTCACGCCCCCGCAGGGGCAGGCTTTGCTCACCCAGGAGCAGGCGCTGGCCGATCCGCAGGCCCTGGGCCAGCGGGTCGCGTTTTACGACCTGACCGGCGAATGGACCGCGCTGTCGGTGATCGAGCACCTGGCCGACCTGGACAAGCAAGTGACCGTCTTCACGCCGGTGGCCGGCTTTGCCTGGCGCGCCACCATCTACTCGACCCTGTCCAACCGCAAGCGGCTGCGCGACAAGGGCGTGCGTCTGGTGCTGCTGCGCCAGTTGCTGGCCTATGACGGTCAGACGCTGACGCTCGAAGATGTATCAACTGGCGAGGTGCTGCTTGAGAAGGGTTTTGACAGCGTGGTCGGCGCCCAGTACGGGCGTAGCGATCAGGAGCTGGAGCAGGGCCTGAAGGCTTTGGCCGCGCAGGGTCAGCGGGTGAACTGGCACCTGGCCGGTGACTGCATCAGCGCGCGCACCGCACTCGAGGCGGTCTATGAGGGCCACGCGCTGGCCCGTGCGCTGTGAGCGCCGATCGCGCAGGCGCCATGTCGTCTGATGTGATCGCCATCACCGGCGGCAGTGGCTTTATCGGCCTGAGTCTGATTGAGCATCTGCTGCGGGCCGGCCATACCGTACTCGCGCATTCGATGGACCCGCTGCCGGCGCAGGCCCTGTCCGAATTTGCCCGCTTGCCGGGACAGCTTACGACGGTGCAGGGTGACATCCGCGATCCGCAGTTCAAGCAGTGCCTGGGCGACCACCGCGCCACGCACCTGTTTCACGGCGCGGTGATCACCGCCGCGCAAGCGCGTGAGAAGGTGGCGACCCGCGAGATCCTCGATGTCAATCTGATGGGCACCGTCAATGCGCTCGACGCCTGTGTGCATGCCGGCGTGCGCCGGGTGGTCTTGGCCAGCTCCTCGGCGGTTTACGGCCAGGCGATTTTTGAGGGCCGGGACCTGGACGAAACACAGCCCACTTCACCGGCCAATTTGTACGGCATCGGCAAGGTGGCGATTGAGGGCATAGGCCGGCGCTACGAAGAGCTGCATGGCCTGCGGGTGGCGCAGGCGCGCATCACCGCCGCCTACGGCCCCTGGGAGCGCGATACTGGCTTGCGCGACACCTTGTCGCCGCTGTGGCAAATCGCGCGACGTTGGGCGCAGGGCCAGCCGGTGCGGCTGGCGCCGCAGGGCCAGCGCGACTGGGTGCATTCGGCGCAGGTCGCACAGGCCCTGGCCGGCATGCTGCAGGCCGATACATTGGCCCACCGCATCTACAACCTCTCGCCCGGCCGGGTGTGGCACCCGTCGGTCTTTTGCCAGGCCTTGCAGTTGCTCGACCCCGGCTTTGATTGGGCCTTGACCGACGGCGCGCAGCCGCCCAATATCGATCTGTTCGATGACCTCAGCCGCCAGCGCAGCGCCTTGCGTTGCTCGCGCGCCCAGGCCGAAGGCTGGGACCTGCAGGCCGATGTGGCGCTGCAGGCCGGCGCTTACGCCCAGTGGGCCTTGGCCCACAAGGCCTGGTTCGGCTGAACCAGGCCGCCGGGCCGATCAGTTGCCGTACATCACCGAGGGCAGGTAGGTGGCAATGCCTGGGAAGAACCACAGCAGGCAGCAGGCCAGCACCAGTGCCAAAAAGGACGGGATGGCCCCCTTGGAGATGTAGACGATGTCCCGTTTGGACAGTCCTTGCAGCACGAAAAGGTTGAAGCCCACCGGCGGCGTGATGGTGGCGATCTCGACCACCAGCACAATGTAAATGCCAAACCAGATCGGATCGATGCCGGCCGCGTTGATCATGGGCATCACCACCGACAAGGTCAGCACGATCATGGAGACGCCGTCGAGGAAACAGCCCAGGATCACATACAGCACGGTCAGGGTCGCGATCAGCATGGCCGGCGTCAGCTGCCACTCGATGATCAGTTCGGCCAGCGCCTTGGGGATGCCGGTAAAGCCCATGGCCACGGTGGTGAAAGCCGCCCCGGCAATGATGAAAGCCAGCATGCACGAGGTTTCTGTGGCCTGCATCAGGCTTTCGCGAAAGCTCTTCCAACTCAAAGTGCCGGTGAGCGCCGCCAAAATCAGCGCGCCCATGACGCCAACACCCGCAGCCTCGGTGGCGGTGGCAAAGCCCGCATAGATCGAGCCGATCACCAGCACGATCAGGGTGATGATCGGAAACAGGCGGCGCGAGGCATAGAGCTTTTGCCCCAAGGTGATGGGCGGGTCGGCCGGCGGAATCGCTTTCGGGTTCATCCAGGCGTGCAGCATGATGCAGCCCATAAAAAGCAGCACCAGCAAAAGCCCGGGCAGGATACCGGCGATGAACAGCCGCGCAATCGACACATTGGCTGCCACGCCGTAGACGATCATGATGATCGATGGCGGGATCATGATGCCCAGGGTGCCAGCACCGGCCAGCGAGCCCAGCACCACCTGTTCGTTGTAGCCGCGCTTGAGCAACTCGGGCACGGTCATGCGGCCGATGGTCACTGCGGTGGCGGTCGATGAGCCCGATACAGCAGCAAAGATGCCAGAGCCAATCACATTGACGTGCAACAGCCGCCCCGGCAGCCTGCGCACCCAGGGGGCCAGGCCGGTGAACATGTCTTCGGACAGGCGCGTTCGAAACAGGATCTCGCCCATCCATATGAACAGGGGCAAGGCGGTCATGGCCCATTCAGAGCTTTGGCCCCAGACGGTGGTAGCCAGCAGTTTGCCCACCGGCGCGTTGGAGAAAAAGGCGATGCCGATCACGCCCACCGTGATCAGTGACAGCGCGATCCAAAGACCGCCGCCCAGCAAGATAAAAATCGCGACCAGCAGTATGCCGGCGGCTGCGGTTTGTTCCATGGTGTTTACTCGTGCGCCGCGTGGCGATCTTCAGGGTTGTCGGAGGCGTTTCGTTGATACGAGGGCAGCTCGCCCCTGATGACACAGACCAGGTCATCGGCAAAGGCGATGAACAGCAGCACCACGCCTATGGTCATGCCGATCTGCGGTATCCATTTCGGGATGGGGATCAGGCCGATGGTGTAGTCGGGGAACAAGATGCCGTCATACACCATGTCAAAGCAGTAGTAGCTGAAGTAGGCCATCAGCGCAGTGCCAAAACCCAGGCACAGCAATTCAAGCACCCGGGAACCTGTCGGAGACAGGCGATCGAGCAACAAGTTGACCCGGATATGCCCGCCCCGACGCAGGGTGTGGGCCAGGGCCAAAAACGATGAGGCCGCCAAACACAGGCGGGCAAAGTCATCGGCCGAGGGGATCAGGAAGTCGAACAGGCGGCCGAAAACCTGTGCGATCACCAGCACCCCAATCATGAATAAGAAGAAGGCGGCCAGCAGGCCGCTGCCGAGATAGAGCTTGTCCACAAAAGAACGCATGAATTACCTGCTTAGAAAAAAAGCCCGCCTCTCTTTGAGGGCGGGCTGGACATGCAGTGTCGTTTTACTTGAGTTTTTCGCGGTAGGCGTCGACGATCTTCTTGCCGTCGGGGCCGGCTTTTTTCAGCCAGTCGTCGAGCATCTGGTCGCCGATCTTCTTGAGCTCGGCGCTGAAGGCCGGGCTGATGGGGTTCAGCGTCATGCCGTTCTTGACCAGAACTTTGGGCGACTCGTCGTTGTCGCGCTGGCTCCATTCCCAGCCGCGCTTTTCGGCCAGGGCAGCCTGCTCGAGCACCACCTTACGCACCGCCTCAGGCAGAGCCTGGAAGGCGCGCTCATTGACGAAAACCACGTTCTTGGGCACCCAAGCCTGGGTGTCATAGACGAACTTGGTGTAGTCCCAGGCCTTGGTGGTCACGGCCGTGGGCGCCGAGGTGAACATGGTGTCGATGATGCCCGAGGTGAAGGCCTGGGGAATCTCGGTGGCCTGCACCGTGGTGGGAACCACACCCATCAACTGGGCCAGACGAGCGGTCTGCGCGTTGTAGGTGCGCATCTTCAAGCCCTTGAGCTCGGCCACCGAATTGATAGGCTTTTTGGTGAAGAAAGCCTGTGAGGGCCACGGCACCATGTAGAGCACGCGCAGGCCTTGCTTCATCAGCTTCTCGGTGATGGCCGGGCGCGAGACTTCGAGCAGGGCCCGCGCCTCTTTGTAGCTGGCGGCAAAAAACGGAATGGCATCGAGCTCAAAGACTGGATCTTCCGGCCCCAGGTTGGGCTTGAAGATTTCGCCGATCTGCACCTGGCCGGTCTGCACCGCGCGCTTGATCTCCGGGTTTTTGATCAGCGAGTTGGCGCTGTGCACCTTGATGTCCAAAGCGCCATTGCTGGCCTTCTTGACGTCTTCGGCAAACTGGTAGTCGTTCTTGGTCTGGAATTCAGAGTCGGCATAGGGCGTGGGCATGTCCCACTTGACTTGGGCCTGTGCCGCGACTGGGCCCAGGCACGCCAGAACGGCGGTCAGGGACGCAACGAGTTTTTTCATGAACACTCCTTTTTGAAGGGTAGGACTATCAACAATCTTGTGGGGACTGTCAACCGCAAGAACACTCACATCAGCCCTCGCGATTGACGATGAGGGCCGTGCACGCAGAGCGTGCATCACGCTCTGCGATGGCGCTTTGGCGCACCGACTGTGTGCAGAGCTTGCGCGTGGCAGCAGGTTCATCTTGCCCCCTGCGCGACTTGACGACTCGCATCCTGGCCAGCCACCCGACCCGAGGTAAAGGCCCAGGCAAGATGCAGGCCATGACCGCGCAGCAGCAGACCGCCTTGACCGATGCAGCCCACCGCATACAGGCCGTCGATCACCTGATCATTGGCATTGAGCACGCGGCAGCTCGTGTCCACCCGCACCGCGCCCTCAGTGGTGGTGAGCATGGCGCGCACCGGGCCCAGAGCGAGCCAAGGGCCTTGTGCGGAACCGGCATCGGTGGACTGGGCCAGCTCTTGTGCGTTCATGCCCAGGGCCTGGGCCAGCGCGGGCAGGCTGCTGGCGCGGTGAACGATATCGGGGCGGCCGCGCTCGTAGTCGCCCACGTAGGCATAAGCGATGCCGGGCGCGGTCGATAGGTAAAAGGGATGGGCGCGAAATTTGTCGGCCACCGCGCCGGGCATGACGATATAGCCGGCCCGCTCTTGCGTCATCGCCACCGACACGGCCGGGCGTGCGGTATCGAGCCGCCGGCCCTGCTTGTCCACCAACACCGCGCCTTGCTTGAACAGCTCTTCCGACGGCGACATATTGGCAATGAGCAAAGATTTGATCAGCGGTTGCAGCATCCAGCCAGGCGCGTGCATGAAGAACAGCGCGCCCAGCCGGGTCAGCCAGGGCCAAGAGGGCAGGGTGTCGTTCAGACCCGGGCGCTGGCTGCGCTCGAAGCGCATCTGCGGGCCGAAGATCTTGTCCATGTGAACCAGCACTGCGCCGGCCTCCTGCGCGAGGCGAAAGCCTTCACCCTGGTTGTCCGGGTTGATCGGGCTGGCGCGCGCGGCAGGCTCGGGCAAATGTGCCTGCCGCATGGCCTGGCTGCCGCTGAAGTCGCCGCTGGCCAGCACCACGCCGCCACGCGCCATGGCCTGGCAGAGCTGGCCCTGCTCCAGATATTCAACGCCCTCGACCCGCCCGGCTGCGTCCATCAGCAGGCGGCTGACCGTTATCCCGGTGCGCAGGCTGACGCCGTGGCGCTTGCAGGTGATCAGCAGGCGCTGCACGATGGCGCCAGGGCCAGGTATGGTGTTGTGCATGCGCCGGATGCGATGCGGCGGCTCCTCGTAGGGGCCGGCAAAAGCCACCCCCTGCTGCGCCAGCCAGTCCACCGTGATGCCGGCCTGCTCGGCCAGCATGCGCCGCAGCGGCGCATGGTCCTGAGCCAGCAAGTCGGCGGTAAAGGCGTTCATATCTTCAACAAAGCCACCGAAGTCATCGTCGATGCCAGCGCGCTGCTGCAGTTGCGTGCGGGCCGCCGAGATCGAGCCGACGGCCATCCAGGTGGTGCCGCCGACCTGCGCGCGCCGCTCGAGCACCAGCACCCGAGCGCCGCTTTGCGCGGCACTGGCGGCGGCGGCCAGGCCCGAGCCGCCAGCGCCGACGACGATCACGTCGAAGGCTGCGGCCTGCGGCATAGACGCGCCAGCGCCTGGCTGATTCATTCCGGCTGTATTCCTGATTCCCGGATGATCTTGGCCGAGCGCGCCAGGTCCAGCGCAATGAAGCGCGCAAATTCCTCCGGCGAGCTGCCGACCGGCTGTATGCCGTTTTGGAACATCTTGTCGCGGGTCTCTTTCTCTGCCAATGCCTTCATGACCGCGTCGTTGATTTTTTGCACCACATCGCGCGGCGTCGCCGCCGGCGCCAACAGTCCGGTCCAGGAGGAATACTCAAAACCGGCCACGCCCGACTCGGCCAGGGTGGGCAGCTCGGGCGAGAACGGGGAGCGCCGCGCAGTGCTGCTGGCCAGAGCCCGCAGCTTGCCGGACTTGACGTGGGGCAAGATATTGGTGGGGGTACTAAAGGCCACCTGGGTGTCGCCGGCCAAAAGTGCGGCAGCGGCAGGCGCTGCGCCTTTGTAGGGGACGTGCATGATCTGGGTGCCGGTAGCGGCCTTGAACAACTCACCCATCAGGTGCTGCGGGCCGCCCGCGCCCGAGGTGCCGTAGTTGAACTTGCTCGGATTGGCCTTGACCAGCGCCACCAGTTCCTTGACGTTGTTGGCCGGCACGGAGGCATGGACCGCAATGAGCATGGGCTGATCCATCACCATGGCAATCGGCGCAAAGTCTTTGGCGGTATCGAAGGTGATGGACTTGATCAGGCTGGGGTTGGCGGTGTGCGCGGGCGCGGCCATCAGGAGGGTGTAACCATCGGGGGCGGCACGGGCCACAAATTCGGTGCCTATGGTGGCATTGCCGCCGGCCTTGTTCTCGACCAAAACGCGTTGGCCCAGGTGCGCCTCCATGCGCTCGGCCATGATGCGGGCCGTCACGTCCACCGGGCCACCGGGCGCATAGGGCACCACAATCCGTATCGGCTTGATGCTCGGGAAGTTTTGTGCCCATGCGCCCGAGCTGGCCAACAGGCCCAGAGCAAGCGCACTCAAAATTTGGCGACGAATAAATTGCATGGCATACCTCCTTGCATTGAAACGGCGGGCCCGAGTACTGCACTGCAGCACCGAAGCCTGAAGCTTCGCAGTCTAAGTGTCATCGGGCGCCATGGGAATCGGGCTAGCGCGCAGACGGACCAAGGAAAACCCGAGGATGCGCTGCGCACCCTAAACTCTGCGCCCACGCAAGCCGCGGCGCAGCTGCTTGATGCTGCTGTTTTTAAATCATCTCCTTTTTTCACAGGATGAAGCATGAAAATCACCGGCCTGATCCCCGCCACCGTTACCCCTTTTACCGAAAGCGGCGCCATCGACTTTGAGGAGCTGACCCGCCACCTTCGGCAGGTGGGCTCGGCCAGCGGGCTGTACGGCATTGCGGTCAACGGTCATGCCGGCGAAATCCTGGCCATGAACTCCGAGGAGCGCCGCTCGGTCGTGGCCCATGCCAAAAGTGTGCTGCCCACCGGCCTCAAGCTGATTGCCGGCATTGAGAGCCATGACATCGATGACCTGGTGGTGCAAGGCCTCAACGCCAAGGCCGCCGGCGCCGACATGCTGCTGGTGCTGCCGCCCTTTGACGTACGGCCTTACCGGATGCTGGCGCACGACCCGGTGTCGGTGCGCAAGGTGTTCAAGCGGCTCAATGACGAAGTGGCGCTGCCGATGATCATCTTCCAGTACGGCGAGTCATCGGGCGTGGCCTACACCACCGAGGCCCTGAAGGCGGTGGCCGATTTGCCGCACGTGGTCGGCGTCAAGGTGGGCGCCACATCGCCCACCACCTTCGCCGAGATCATGAACGCGGTGGGCGATCAACTGTCCATCCTGGCGGCTTCAGACGCGCCGGCTTTGCTGGGCATGCTCTTGCACAAGGCGCATGGCGCGCTGATCGGCATCAGCGTGATCGGCACGCAGCGCTGGTCCGACCTGGTGCACGAGGCCACCCAAGGCTCGGCCCAGGTGGCCCAGCAGATCCACAGCGAATTTGCCATGCCCATCATGGACGCGGTGTTCGAAAACCAGCTGCACAAGACCTTCACCAGCTACTTTGCGGCCACCAAGGAGGCCCTGCATCAGATGGGTCATCTGAAGTCGGCGGCGGCCAGGGCGCCGCTGGTGCTGCCCGATGCGAAGAAGAAGGCCGAGATTGCCGCCTGCCTGGCCAAGGTGGGGCTGCTGCCCTCCTGATACCCGGCGGCTCCGAAAAGCGCGGCTCTCATCGCCCGCACCCGGCCCCTCACCGTGGCCGCGGGTCGGCGGCCGGTGCCGAAGCGCCTGACATGGGGTTGCCAACAACGACCAGGGGCTTGCCCACAACGTCGAGGCTGGCCGCCTCGCGCGGCTTGCCGATCGGGTTGGCCGCCAGACCTTTTTGCACCGCCGCCAGATCTTCCTCGTTCGGGTACTGGCCCAGCAGCAGGTAGTCGAACACCCGACGCGCGATCGGCGCAGCATGGGCCGCGCCGAAGCCGGCGTTTTCAACCACCACCGCCAGCGCGACCTGCGGCGCATCGACCGGCGCAAAAGCCATGTACAGCGAGTGGTCACGCTGGTGCTCCTCGAGCTTGCCGGCGTTGTATTTGTCCTTCTGGCCGATGGTGACGGCCTGCGCCGTACCGGTCTTGCCCGCACTGAGGTAAGCGGCGCCTGCAAACACACGCGCCGAAGTACCGTCCTGGGTCACGCTGGCCAGGGCACGCTTGATCAAGGCCACATGTTCGCTCTTGTAGCCCAGCTCGGTGGGTGCGGCGACGGCCACCGGCTGCATGCGCTGCGACACGCTGTCCTGGGTGGCGACCACCAGGCGGGGCTTGTACTGCGCGCCGCCTTGGGCCAAGGTGGCGGTGGCCTGGGCCAGTTGCAGCATGGTGAAG
>CANHGF010000037.1 GCA_947460065.1 Comamonadaceae bacterium | reverse complement strand
TGACCAAGCATTCCTGCTGCGCGCCGATGGCAGCATTGTTGCCCGCCGCGATCGTGGTGGGTTCTGGGGACGGGGCGGCTTTGACACCATCGAGCTGATGCCCGGTGACACGGTGGTGATACCGGCCATGCTCGACCGGGAAAGCCGTTACAACTTCCTGATTCGGGCGGCCAAGGACTGGACCCAGATCTTGGCCAATTTCGGTATTGGCGCAGCCGCGATCAAGACCTTGCGCAATTGACACAAGGCAAGGACGCATGAACGACTCCACCTTATCTAGCGTGCCTGAAGACGAGGAGATCAGTCTGCTCGATTTGTTGCAGACGGTCGCCGATAACCTCAGGCTGCTCATCCTGGGCCCTTTGCTCGCTGGTCTGGCAGCATTGGGCATCTCCTTTGCCATTGCGCCGACCTACACCGCTACGGTGCGTTTTCTGCCGCCGCAGCAGCAGCAAAGCTCGGCGGCGAGCATGCTGGCCAGTTTGGGCGCACTCGGTGGCCTGGCTGGGGCGGCCTCGGGCCTGAAGAACCCGTCCGATCAGTACCTGGCCTTCATGAGAAGCCAGAGTGTGCAGGATGCGCTGATCGACCGCTTTGACCTCGTCAAGCGCTACGAAGCCGATCTGCGAGAGGACGCGCGCAAAACCTTGCAGGCCAGCTCGCGTTCCAGCAGTGGGACCAAGGATGGGCTGATCACAGTGGAGGTTGATGACAAGGACCCGAAGTTCGCCGCTGAGTTGGCCAACGCGCATGTCCAAGAGCTGCAAAAGCTATTGGCCAGGCTGGCCGTGACCGAAGCGCAGCAGCGGCGCTTGTTTTTTGAAAAGCAGCTGCAGCAGGCCAAGGACAATCTGACCCGGGCCGAGCAGGCGCTCAAGGCCAGTGGCGTCAACAGCAGTGCGCTCAAGACCAGCCCGCAGGCGGCGGTGGAGGGGGTGGCGCGGCTGCGCGCTGGCATCACCGCACAGGAAATCAAGATCGCCAGCATGCGGGGCTTTCTCAGCGAGACTGCGCCCGAATTCCGTCAAGCGCTGACCGAGCTGTCGGCCATGCGCACCCAGCTTGCGCGGGCTGAGGCGCAGGAGCCTCAGAGCGCTGGCGGCAGCGATTATGTGGCGCGCTACCGTGACTTCAAATACCACGAGACCCTGTTCGATCTGTTTGCCAAGCAGTATGAACTGGCCCGGGTCGACGAGAGCCGCGAGGGTGCGGTCATTCAGATCTTGGATGCGGCCAAGCCACCCGAGCGCAAGGCAAAGCCTAAGAAGGCACTGATTGCGGTCATCACCACGCTGGCGGTCGGCTTTGCTCTCTTGCTCTTCGTGTTTGTGCGTCAGGCACTGGCCAATGCCAGCCGCAATCAGGAGTCGGCCGAAAAGCTCAGTCGGCTCAAGACGGCATTCGGGCGAGCGCTCGGGCGGGGCTGACAGAGGCGGGGGCCGTGCCTGCCGATCGCAGGCGCTGCCCGTCAGCTGATTTTTCCGCCGACTTGCTTGATGTCGACCGGGGTGCTCAGCGCGGTCAGCGCAATGATGCGCAGCGCCTGAACCATGTCGTCCAGGCTTAGGCTGGGCGAGCCCTGCTCCGGTAGCCAGGGCAGATGCACAAAGCCAGCCCTCACTCCTTTGCCGGCTGGGTCTTGGGCCGAGCGCTCGGCCAGCGCATGCATCAGGCTGTAGAACACATGGTTGCAGACAAAGGTGCCAGCGGTGTTGGAGACCTCAGCGGGAAGATCTGCTTCGGTCAAAGCCTGCACACAGGCCTTCAGGGGCAGACTGCTGAAATAGGCGGCGGGAGCGCCGGCCACGATGGGCTCATCAATAGGCTGGCGGCCAGCGTTGTCGGTCATGCGGGCGTCGTCCAAGTTAATCGCCACCCGTTCCAGCCCTATCTTGTCGCGACCGCCCGCCTGCCCCAGGCAAAGCACCAGCGCTGGCAGTGGCCCGCTGAGAAGATCGAGCAGCTCGGAGCGGGCCACACCGAATTGGGTAGGCAGGCAGTGGGCTGCGATGGTTCGGCCCGCCAGGGCCTGCCGATCCAGCGCCTGCACGACCAGCGCACTGGGGTTCAGGCTCTGATGCTCGCCGAAGGCGTCAAAGCCGGTGATCAGGATCTGGCCTGCCAGGCTCAGACCAGCCCCCGAGTGCGGGCCAGATGGCTGGCCTGCGAACGGCTCTTGACGTTCATGCGTCTAAACAGGCGCCAGAGGTGAACCTTGACGGTGTGCTCGCTGATCTTGAGCTCGTCGGCGATGTCCCGGTTGCTCAGCCCGCGGTCGAGCATGATCAGCAACTGCTTTTGCCGCTTGGACAGCTTTTCTGGCGCCGAGCCTGTCTCCTCGCCGCCTTGCATCAGGAGCGCTTTGAGCTGCTTGGTGATTTCGGCCGCGCCGGCTGATTTGGTCACGAAGGCCTCGGCGCCGGCCTCCATGGCCAGGTCCTCATAGTCCTGGGCTGCTGCCGCAGACAGCACCACCAAAGGCACTTCGGGCAATTGCTGCTTGAGCTCGCGCACGCCGGAAACGCCGTGGGTGTCGGGCAGCTTGAGATCCAGGCAGATCAGTTCGGGCTGGCCGTGGGCCTGGACCGCAGGCGCTACCGCCGCCAGACGGTCGAGCTCAACCACATTGAATTTGCTGTCCAGACGGCGGATCAGCATGACCACCGCCTCGCGCAGCAGCGGATGGTCGTCCACAACAAAAATGCTCATGGGAGTCCGTCGGTTCGAAAGGGTTATTGAAAGAGTAAACGGCCTCGGTCAGAACTCGCATTCCACCCTGGAATTTACTTAGATTTCTAGTGAAGCGACGGGCAATGATAAAGCATTTTCACAATTAAGTGAACGACGAATTGAACACTTTCTTCTAGTTTTACTTGGACTTCTGAGCCAGGTTCAAGGCCTGCAAAGCCTGCTCCAGGGCAGGCTGCAGCGAGGGCTCCAGCGGCTCAAATGCGGCTGCATGGCTTTGAAGAACAGAGATATCGCCCTGTTTAAGCCTGCCCACCAGGGCTCCTGCCTCTTGCGGCGAGGACAAGCCCAGACTTTGCAACAGCACATCTCCACCGACCGAGAGCAGCTTGAAATAAAACTTTCCGTCACTCTCTCGGTACTGTTTGATGCTTGCCAATGCTTGCGTTGCGGCATTTTCTCGGCCCGCGGCCTGGCCGGTCGAGCGCAGGCTGCGCAAACCCACCACCTGCCTGAGTTCGGCCATGAAGGGGGTGGCGATTTGCCGCGCCTTGCTGGCACCGGCCTGCAGGATGTCCTCGATCTGGCCGGGCTGGGACATCAGACGATCGTAGGATTCGCGCATCGGTGCGATTTCCCGGTCTATGCGCTCGAACAGCATCTGCTTGGCGTCGGCCCAGGCGATGCCATCGGCATAAGCCTGACGCAGGACCTGTGTTTCTTCGGCACTGGCAAACGCGCGGTAGATCTCGAACAGCGCCGAGCCCTCGGTGGCCTTGGGCTCGCCGGGCTTGCGCGAATCCGTCAGCATCGATGCGATCTGCTTGCGCAAGACCTCGCGCCCAGCGAACAAAGCGATGGTGTTGTCATAGCTCTTGCTCATCTTGCGCCCGTCCAGCCCCGGCAGCGTGGCCACCGACTCTTCAATCGCTGCCTCGGGCAGCACCAGGTGCTTGCCGTAGAGGTGGTTGAAGCTGGCGGCCATGTCCCGCGCCATCTCGATGTGCTGGATCTGATCGCGCCCGACCGGCACCTGATGCGCTTTGAAAATCAGGATGTCGGCTGCCATCAGCACCGGGTACATGAACAGGCCCACCGTAACGTCGGAATCTGGATCGCTGCCTGCACTGGTGTTCTTGTCGACCTGAGCCTTGTAGGCATGGGCCCGGTTGAGCAGGCCCTTGCCCGTCAGGCAGGTGAGGAACCAAGTCAGCTCAGGAATCTCCGGGATGTCCGACTGTCGGTAGAAGGTCACCCGTTCGGGATCGAGCCCCGCAGCCAGCCAGGTCGCCGCTATCTCAAGAGTCGAGCGTTGTATCCGCTCGGGCTCGCCGACCTTGATCAAGGCGTGGTAGTCAGCCAGGAAATAAAAGCTCTGCACCCCGTCGAGTCGACTCGCCTGGACTGCTGGGCGTATCGCGCCCACATAGTTGCCCAGGTGGGGCGTGCCCGAGGTGGTGATGCCGGTCAGTACGCGCAAGTTCTTCATGGTGATCCAGGGTTTATTCAGGGTCCGAGCAGCCAGGCCAGCGGCTTTAGCAGCGCGGCTATGGCCTGGTAGCTCAGGTCCATCAGCGGTCGCATCCAGAGCTGGCTGACCACGCCGGTCAGCACCAGGGCCATGACGATGAAAAAGCCCCAGGGCTCGATGCGCGAGAGCAGCACCGCCTGGCGCCAGGGCAGCAGGCCAACCAGAATGCGGCCACCATCGAGTGGCGGCAGCGGAAACAGATTGAAGGCGAACATAACCAAGTTGACCAAGACGCCGGCCTTACACATTTCAAGGAAAAATTTCTCGCTGACGCCTGCGCTGCCCAGCAGGTAAAAAGCTGCACCCCAAACCACGGCCTGCAGAAAATTCACCCCCGGCCCTGCAAGCGCGACCCAGATCATGTGTTGCTTGGGTTTGCGCAGCCGACCAAAGTCGACCGGCACCGGCTTGGCATAGCCAAACAGAAAACTGCCGCTGGTCGCAAAGTAAAGCAGTATCGGCATCAGCACTGTCCCTATCGGGTCAATGTGGTGCAGCGGGTTGAGGGTCAAGCGGCCCATCTGCCAGGCGGTGGGGTCGCCAAAATAGCGGGCTGCATAGCCGTGGGCGGCCTCGTGCACCGTGATGGCAAACAGCACCGGCAGCGCGTACAGGGCCACCGTCTGCATCAGTTGGGCGAAATCCATGCAGCGATTGTCTCAGAGGCCGGTTGCCGAGCTCCGGCGCAGGCTGCCTAGTGCAGGCCGATGGCAGCCAGGCTGCCCCGCCCCGCCCTGATCAGCTCAGGCTCCAGGCCCCGGCCCATGGGCACCAGATCGACGACCGTGGTGGGCTCGAGCGGGCAGGCTCCGGCCTCGACCACTCCGGCCAATTCATGTTCCAAGAGCTGACGGATCTGACCCGCATCAGCCAGCGGCTCGCCCTGCCCCGGCAGGATCAGCGTGGTCGACAGCAGGGCCGATCCGTGCTCCTCCAGCAAGGCCTGTAGGACGCGGTGCTCGGGAACGCGCAGGCCTATGGTCTTGCGCGAAGGGTGGCTGAGCCGACGCGGAACTTCCTTGCTCGCATCGAGGATGAAGGTGTAGGGCCCCGGGGTGGCCGCCTTGAGCAGGCGGAACTGGCGGTTGTCTACCCGCGCAAAGCTGGCCAACTCGCTCAGGTCGCGGCACAGCAGGGCCAGGTGATGACGCTCGTCGACGCCCCGTATGCGCCGCAGCTTGTCGGCTGCCGGTTTGTCGTCGAGGTGGCAGACCAAGGCGTAACTCGAGTCGGTGGGCACGGCCAGCACACCGCCAGAGGCCAGCAACTCACAGGCCCGCTTGAGCAGGCGCCTCTGCGGATTTTCGGGGTGGATGTCAAACAGCTGGGCCATGATCTGGGCGCGAGCGGGGCGCTTGTGGAAAAGCGTCTCAGGCCGGCTCAAGAGCGGCTTGCCGCGCCGACCGCGTCTGCCGCAGTGTCAGCCAGGCACCGCCCGCACCGCAAGCGGCGATCACGCACATGCCCAGCAGCGACCAACCATCGGGCGTGTGGGAAAACACCAGCCAGCCCCCCACCACCGCAAAAGCGATCTGCGCATACATATAGGGCGCCATGGTGGCCACGGCTGTGCGCTCGAAGGCCAGAATAAGCAAGAAATGGCCGATAGCGGCTGACAGGCCCATGATGACCATCAAGCCCCATTGCACGGCGCTAAGTTCGGTCCAGGCCCAGGGCAGCGCCACCGAGGACACCAAGGTGCCGACCCAGCCGGTGTACAGGTGCATCGTCAGCGGATCTTCGCTGCGCACCATGCGACTGGTCAGCAACTGAAAACAAGAATTGAGCACCAGCACACCCAGTGGCAGCAGGGCCACCCCGGTAAAGGTTTCGGCGCCGGGACGAATGATGATCAAGGCGCCGGAAAACCCGCCCACCACCAGCAGCCAGCGCATGGGCGAGACCGCCTCTTTGAAGATGAGCGCTGCCAGAACTGTGATCAGCAAGGGCACCAGCGAGACGATGGCGGTAAATTCTGCCACCGCAATATGCTGCAGGGCTACAAAGGCACCCAGGCTGCTGCTCACCAGCAGCAGCCCACGCAGCAACTGCAACCAGGGGCTGGCGGTGCGCCAGATTGAAAGTCCCCGCCGTGGCGCCAGCACGGCGGTGGTAAACAGGGCCTGGAAAAAATAGCGGAACCATAAGGCCATGAGCATCGGCACTGTGCCCAGCACCAGCTTGGTGACGGTGTCGAGCGTGGCGAACAGGGCCACTGCGCCCAGCGTCAGCCCTATCCCTGCCAGCGCCGAGGGCGAGGCGGCTGCCGCCCTCACTGGATGCGCTCTTGCAGCAACTCCCAGACCGGTATCAAGCCGCCGGGCAGGTAAGGCAGGGTGCCGAGGTCGGTGTGGCTCTCGTCGGGGCTGTGAAAATCACTGCCGCGTGAGGCCGCCAAGGAAAATTCTTTGGCCATGTCTGCATATTTGAGGGCCTCTTGCGCGCTGTGGCTGCCGGTGACCACCTCAACTGCCCGCCCACCATGCAACTTAAATTCGGTGAACAGGGCGTATTCTTCGTTAGGGGTGAATTTGTAGCGGGCCGGATGGGCGATCACCGCCACCCCGCCGGCCTCGGTGATCCAGCCCACCGCGTTCTTGAGCGTGGCCCAGCGGTGCGGCACAAAACCGGGCTTGCCCTCGGTCAGGTATTTACGAAACACCTCGTTGGTGTCCTTGCACACCCCCACCTCCACCAAAAAGCGGGCAAAGTGCGTGCGCGATACCAGGTCGGGGTTGCCGACAAATTTGAGCGCGCCTTCGTAAGCTCCGGAAATGCCAACCTTGGCCAGGCCATCGGCCATCTCCTGCGCCCGCTGGGAGCGTCCACCGCGGGTGGCTTGCAGGCCGAGCCGCAATGACTCGTTATCGGGATCAAAACCCAGCCCGACGATGTGTACCGTCTCGCCAGCAAAGGTCACCGAGATTTCGGTGCCGGTCAGATAGCCCATGCCCTGGCTGCTAGCGGCCGCCGCTGCGCGCTTTTGACCGCCGATCTCATCGTGGTCGGTCAGGGCCCATAGCTCCACGCCGCCGCGGCTTGCTCGTTCGGCCAATGCTTCCGGTGTCAAGGTCCCGTCAGAGACCACCGAGTGGCAGTGCAGATCGGCGTTGAGGATGTTGTGGGCATTCATCACGGCTCAGATTTTAAGTCGTGACCGCTTGGCCCGCGCGCTGCCCCGGGTCCGCTGTGCGACTGAGAAGGTCTTTCGCGCTGCTTAGGCTTCAGCCGCCTCGACAATGAAGCGCACCCGCCGAACGCCCTGCCATTCGTCTGCGTCCAGGCGGAAGGCCAGCTTGACGCGCTGGGGCAGCGCTTCAGTGCGGCCGAACCAGATGCCGTCCACGTCCTGCCCCTGGTGCTTGAGCTTGAGCATCAGATGCTTGTCACTGACCAGCCGCTGCGACAGCACCTGCAGCTCTTCACTGAAGGTCGGCGCCGCAAAGCCCTGGCCCCAGACCTGTTGCTGAAGGGCGTCGACCACATCGGCGCGCCGGTACTCGGGCGCCAGCGGGCCGTCGGTTTCCAGCCGGCGGGTCAGGGTGGCGGCGTCTAGCCATTCGCGAGCCACCTGTTCCAGGGCGGATTGGAAGGTGTCGAACTGATCGCGCGCGACGGTACAGCCGGCCGCCATGGCGTGGCCGCCGAAGCGCAGCAGCACGCCCGGGTGGCGCTTGGCTACGAGGTCGAGCGCGTCGCGCAGATGAAAGCCAGCGATCGATCGGCCCGAGCCCTTGAGCTCATGGGATTTGCCCACCGCGCCGCTGGCGGCGAACACGAAGCTGGGCCGATGCAGTTTGTCTTTGAGGCGCGAGGCCACGATGCCGACCACACCTTCGTGAAAGTCGGGGTGGAAAATCACCACCGCGGGCGGCGTCTGGTCCGATTCCAGGGTCATGGCGTCGGCCGCCAGCATGGCCTGCTCGCGCATATGGCCCTCGATGTCGCGTCGCTCACGGTTGATGCGGTCGAGCTCGCCGGCCAGCGCTGCGGCGCGCACCGCATCGTCAGTGAGCAAGCATTCAATGCCCAGCGTCATATCGGACAGGCGGCCGGCGGCGTTGATGCGCGGGCCCAGCGCAAAGCCGAAATCCATGCTGCTGGCGCTGGCCGTTTTGCGACCGGCCACCTGCAGCAGCGCGTTCAAGCCCGCAGGCATCTGACCGGCCCGGATGCGTTTGAGCCCTTGGGCCACCAGACGCCGGTTGTTGGCATCGAGCTTGACCACATCGGCCACCGTGCCCAGGGCCACCAGCGGCAGCAGGCTATCGAGCCGGGGCTGGCCGCCGCTGAACACGCCGCGCTCGCGAAGCAGGGCGCGCAGGGCCAGCAACACATAGAACATCACGCCAACGCCGGCCATGGATTTGCTGGGGAATGGACACCCGGGCTGGTTGGGGTTGACGATCACATCGGCCTCGGGCAGCCGGATCTGGCCGTCGATCAGCGCCGGCAGATGATGGTCGGTGACCAGCACCTGCAGGCCGAGCGCACGTGCTCTGGCCACGCCTTCGATGCTGGCGATGCCGTTGTCTACCGTTACCAGCACATCGGCGCCGCTGGCTTTGACCCGTTCGGCGATGCTGGCCGTCAGGCCGTAGCCGTCAACCACCCGGTCGGGCACCAGATAGCTCACGCGATTGAAGCTCAGCGCCTGGCCCAGCAGGCGCAGACCGCGAACAGCCACCGCACAGGCGGTGGCGCCGTCGCAGTCGTAGTCGGCGACGATGCATATCGCTCGCTTGTCCTGCATCGCATCTGCCAATAACTGGGCGGCGGCATCGGCCTGCAGCAACTGTGTGGGCTCGATCAGCAGGGCCAGGCCGTCGTCGAGCTCGGCCGGGTTGTGCACGCCCCGGGCCGCATAGAGCTGGGCCAGCAGCGGATGCACCCCCGCTTGCTGCAAGGCCCAGACGCTGCGCGGGGGCGCGTCCCTGACAGTGATTTTCATAATTCTTCCTTGAGGGGCCAGGGATGAGGCCGCAACAGCCTTGTCAGCCTGCTCATTGTTCCCCGGCCCGCCGATTGCAGCGTGACAAAGCCCCGTTCGCCGCACAGCGTCAGCTGTATCGTCTGTCCGGCTTGCTGGCGCGCCAGCAGTGGCCGCAGCACCGCCTCGTCCAGCTGCGCCCAAGCCTGAGCATAGGCGGCCCAGTCGCCGGCCATGGCAGCCGGGGCGAGTAGGCGGCTCAGGTGTACCGCCTGCGGTGCGCGCATGGCCACCGGCAGACAGCCGGTACCGCTGAACCACAGGGAGTTGATGGGCAGATCTCGGCGCGCGGCCCTGGCCTCGTTGATCGGGTGGGTGTAGAGCAGCATCTGCATTTCGTTTTGCAGTCGGCGCAGCAGCCGCGCCGACGCGCCGCTGGGCAGCCAGGGATCGACGTCCCGGCCTATCACCCGGTCCAGGGAGGCGCAAGCGTTGTTCATAGGCTCGCCCTGCGTCAGCCACAGCCCAGGTGAGTGGTGGTGCAGCTGCAGACCATCGGCAGCGAAAAAGGGAGCCATATCCTTCATCAGTGCAAGCGACTCCTCGGCACTGATGGGCAGCAGATCCGGCTCGCTCAGACTGGCCTGCTCCCGGCCCATGGCCCAATGGCACAGCCTGAGCTGACCCCACGGGCCTTGAGCCTGCAGTCCGAGTACAGCCGCTTGCGCTGCGGCCCAGGGCAAGAGCCCGTCGCTCAGTTCCGGCCAGCCCAGGGCCTGGGCCAAAGCTCGCTCATGCGGCGGGTTCAGGCTGTCCGCCTCGCCCCGGAAAATCATGCTGCGGTCCATGCCGCTGAGCAATTGCCGTAGAGCGGCAGTGTGTCTGGCAGGCAGGTCTTTGATGACCGCCGCCCCTTCCGGGTCCCGGCAGGCGGCAAAGGCAATGATCAGGTGCTCTGCCTGTTGCACACCGACCTGCCCGTGTCCAAGAACATTTGATTCAGCAAGAGCCATGGCTGTATTGTCCCGATTCCGGCGAGGCTGCGCCCCGGTCGCCCGGTGCCACAATGTCGGGATGGCTATTCCTTATGAGCTGATGCTGGGCTGGCGCTACACCCGCTCGGGTCGTGCCTCGCGGCGCAACGGCTTTATTTCCTTTATCTCTGGCGTGTCGATGCTGGGTATCGCCCTGGGCGTGGCCGCCCTCATCATCGTACTGAGCGTGATGAATGGCTTCCAAAAGGAGGTGCGCGACCGCATGCTCGGCGTGATTTCGCACATCGAGGTGCAGGCGGCCGATGGGGGCGCCATCAAGGACTTGAACGGCACGCTCGAAGCCTTGCGCCGGCACCCTGCCGTGGTAGGCGCGGCACCTTTTGTTTCGGCCCAGGCCTTGCTTGCCCGCGGCGAAGAGATGAAGGGTGCTTTGTTGCGCGGCATAGACCCCAGCCTGGAAGGGCAGGTCAGCGAGTTGGCGGGTCAGCAAAAACTGCTCGAGCAACTGCGCCCGGGCGAATTTGGCATCGTCCTGGGTATTGAATTGGGCCGCTCCATGGGCCTGCGCACGGGCGATGCCATCACTTTGATCGTGCCGGGCGGCCAGGTCACCCCAGCCGGTGTGGTGCCGCGCCTCAAGCAGATGCGGGTGACGGGGTTTTTTGAGTCGGGTCATTTTGAATTCGACTCGAGTCTGGCTCTCTTGCATCAGGAAGATGTTCAGCGACTGATGCGGCTTGAAGGCCCGGGCGGCATTCGGGTCAAGCTGCGCGACCTGCACCAGGCCCGCAGCGTCGGCCAGCAGCTGGCCGCGATGTTGCCGCCCGACCTGGTGGTGCGCGATTGGACCAGTCACAACCGAATCTGGTTTGCCGCGGTTCAGCTGGAAAAGCGCATGATGTTCATCATCCTGACCCTGATCGTGGCGGTGGCTGCCTTTAATCTGGTCAGCACGCTGGTGATGACGGTGACCGACAAGCGGGCTGATATTGCCATCTTGCGCACGCTCGGCGCCAGCCCGCGCAGCATCATGGGGATTTTTATGGTCCAAGGGGCGATGGTGGGTGTGGTCGGCACCGGCGCAGGCTTGGCGCTGGGTCTGCTGATTGCCTTGAACATCGATGTCATCGTGCCGGCACTCGAACGCCTGCTCAGCGCCAGCTTTTTGCCGCGCGAAATTTATCTGATCAGCCGCATGCCCAGTGACCCACAGGCGGCCGATATTCTGCCGATTGCCTTGATCGCGCTGGTGCTGGCCTTCTTGGCCACCCTCTATCCGAGCTGGCGCG
Organism: Comamonadaceae bacterium; assembly: GCA_947460065.1. Lineage (GTDB taxonomy): Bacteria > Pseudomonadota > Gammaproteobacteria > Burkholderiales > Burkholderiaceae_C > Polaromonas. Next base: position 833 of record CANHGF010000037.1, on the reverse strand, counting down.
CCAGCCGGGTCAACCCGGCCCAGGCCCTGCGCTATGAGTGAGTCCTCCATGCCCCAGTCCGCTTCGGTGCAGACCCCGGTGCTGCAGGCCCAGGGCCTGGGCAAACGCTTTGTCGAGGGGCCGCTGGATGTTCAGGTGCTCAGCGGCGTGGACCTGCAGGTCTCGGCCGGACAGACTCTGGCCATCGTCGGCGCCTCAGGCTCGGGTAAGAGCACCTTGCTGCACCTGCTCGGCGGGCTTGATGCGCCCAGCGCCGGACGGGTGCTTTTGCTGGGGCAGGAACTGGCCCATCTGTCGGCCAGCGAGCAAGGTCGACTGCGCAACCAGCATTTGGGTTTTGTGTACCAGTTTCACCATTTGCTGCTGGAATTGAGCGCGCTGGAAAACGTCGCCATGCCACTATTGATAGCCCGTCAGCCTAAAGCGGCTGCGCTGCGCGCTGCCGCAGCCACCTTGGAGGCAGTGGGCCTGGGACACCGGCTGCAGCACCGCCCGGCAGAGCTTTCCGGCGGCGAGCGTCAGCGGGTAGCGATCGCCCGCGCTCTGGTCACCCGGCCAGATTGTGTGCTGGCCGACGAGCCCACTGGCAACCTTGACCGCAGCACGGCTGCGATGGTGTTTGAGTTGATGCTGCAGCTCGCCCGAGAGCAGGGCACCGCCTTTGTCGTGGTCACGCATGATGAGGCCCTGGCTGGGCGCTGTCAGCAGCGCCTTCGTCTGCTCCAGGGTCGTCTGGTGGCTGCCTGATCAGCTGGCCAGTTGCGGCCGGTGCGGCCTCAGGCGATCCGGTTGAACCAGAGCATGGATAGGCCGGCCGACAGCAGGGCCAGTGC
>CANHGF010000036.1 GCA_947460065.1 Comamonadaceae bacterium | reverse complement strand
TGCGTGCCCCAGCGAGCCCAGGCGTTGGGGCGTTGGTTGATGTAATCGTCGCTCACGGGCAATTCCTGTCAGTCGAGCAAGGTATGCAGCTTCATCTTCTGCAATTTGCCGGTGGTGGTCAGCGGCAGCCGATCCGGGGTGGTGAAATGAAAGCGCGAAGGCACCTTGTAGGCTGCCAGCTCGCGCTGGCAATGGGCCTTGAGTTCGTCGGCCTGGGCCTGCTGACCCGCTTGAGAAATGATGATAGCCACCAGGGCCTCGTCAAGCGTGGGGTGCGGCACCCCGATCACATAGGCGGTCAGCACCGATGGGTGACGCATGAGGATCTCTTCAACTTCCACCGGCGCGATGTTGATGCCGCCGCTCTTGATCATTTCCTTGAGCCGGCCACGGTAATACAGCCGCCCCTGCTCGTCGAGCAGACCCAGATCGCCGCTGCGGAAGAAGCCATCCTCATCGTAAGACTCGCGGGTTTTTTCCGGCTCCTTGTAATAGGCCAGAAACAAAGGCCCACGGATGCGGATCTCGCCCACCTCGCCGGCCGGCAGGACCGCGCCTGTCTCAATGTGACAGATGCGCGCTGTCACATCGGGCAAGGGCTGTCCGACCGAGTGCAGGCGCATCTCCAGAGGCTCAGCCGCGTCGATGACCGCGCAATTGCCGTAGGTCTCGCTCAGGCCGTAGACGTTGCAGATCTCGCGCACCCCCAGGGCCACCACCTGCCCGATCTGCTCGGGCGTGCCTATGGTGGCACCACTGCGCAGGCTGCTCAGGTCGCGGCGCGCCCGGTCGGGGTGGTCGCTCATGGCCTGCACCATATTGGGCGTGACATAGACGATGCTGCAGCGCTCGCGCTCGATCAGTTCCAGCGCCCCGCCGGCATCAAAATGCTCTTGCAGCACCACACAGCCGCCATGGCTGAGCAAATTGGGCATGGCATTGACACTGCCGAAGCTCCAAAAGAGCGATACCCCCAGCCAAACCCGATCTTCATGGGTCACATGCTGGCGTTCGCCGATGTGAAAGGAGTTGGTGATCCAGTTGCCCTGCTGCAGCAAGATGCCCTTGGGCGTGGCGGTCGAGCCCGAGGTGTAGAGCAGCATTCCGACATCGTCAGGGCTGACCGCCTCGCCGGCGGCCTCCACCTGGGACTGCTCCACCTGAGGCGCCATGGCCAGTAAATCGGCCCAGCTCAACTCACCAGCTTGTGCGTCAAGCTGCGGCGGGCGCTGCGGGTCGGCCGCCAGCCAGACCGTGCGGCGCAGGTCAGGTAAACGCTGCGCATGGGGCGCCATATCGGCCAGCACCGCCCGGTAGTCCGAGCGCCTGAAGCTATCAACCGAAATCAGACAGCTGATTTGCGCATGCGAGAGGGCAAACTCAAGCTCCCGCGGCGTGGCCCAGGTGTTCAAGCCGACCGCCACCGCGCCCAGTTGCTGGAGGGCGAGAAAAGACAGCACCCACTCCACCCGGTTGCCCATGAGGATAGCCACATGATCCCCCCGCTTCACACCCAGAGCGGCCAGGGCGCGCGCGGTCTGCAAGACCTGCTGATGCAGCTGGCCGTAGCTCAGTCGCGCAGAGCCAGCGACGATGGCCTCGCGCTGGCCATGCTTGCTCGCCTGCTCCCGCAGCAGGGCGGGGATGGTGCGGCTCAGCGGAATAGGGGTACTCATAACTCTTCCTGTTTCATCTCGTTCATACGGTACTCAGCCCAATCCGTGCCAGACCGCATCCACGTCGGCCTGGATACCCGCGGACGGCAGGGCCTGGGTGCTGCAATAACGCCCGGCACTGAACACCAAGGGCTGGCCATCGAACCAGCGTATGCGCATGACCCGACCAATAAACAGCAGATGATCTCCACCATCAATGGTGCGATCAAGCTGACATTCAAAGCTGGCCAGAGCACCGGCCAGCAATGGCAAGCCCCCCCAACCCTCGGCAAAGTCGTGCTGGGTGAAGCGATCGCCCTGGGCGGTGGCAAAGTGGTGCGAGACATCGGCCTGCTCCAAGCTCAGCACATTGACCGCGAACTGCCCCGACGCGACGAAATCAGCGAGCGTACCCGAGCGCTTGACCATGCTCCAAAGCACCAAGGGCGGATCGAGCGAGAGCGCCGAGAAGGAATTGGCGGTCAAACCCAGCCTCAACCCCTGTTGGGTGCGGGTGGTGATGACGGTCACACCCGTGGCAAAGCGCGCCAGAGCTTGCCGCAGCTGCCGGCCGTCATGCTGGCCGTCAAGCAAAGCTTCGTTCACACGCCCGCCACTGCTCAGGCTTGCATCAGCGGCACAACCTTTTCGGCCATCAGCTGCATTGAGCGACGCGCCAGCTGCGGATCGGTCCAATCAACGCCGGCATACATCAAGGTCCCAAATTCGCCGGTCTCCTGCCGCAGCGCCTGCAGTTGGTCGGCCACCCGCTGCGGCGAGCCGTAAATTACCAGTTTGTCGATCACACTCTCAAGGGTGATTTCGGAGTCAGGCTGTTTGGGGTCAGAGCGAAACACATCGAGCGCGCCGCGCCGCTTGAGTTTGCTGTAGAGCGAACGGTAATAGTAGTAGTAAGGGCCATCGCTGCCGGTGGCGTAGGCGCGGGCCTTTGCTTCATCCTCGCAGACAAACACGGTCTTGGCCACACGCCAATTGGCCGGATCGGCCACCCGCCCCACCCGGTTGCAGCCCTCCTCGTACTTGGTCCAATGGCTGCGCACCCACTTGGGCAGCAGGAAGTTGGCAGAAATCGGGTCCCAGCCGCGCGCCGCCGCCTCGGTAATGCCTTGCGAAAACGGCGCCACTGCAGTCACCACGATCGGCGGGTGTGGCCGCTGCAGCGGCTTAGGCACGGTGCCCATACCGGTTTCCGGAATATGGGTGCGGGCAGTGCTGATATTCCAGAACTGACCCTTGATGTTGTAGGGAGGCTCGCTGGCCCAGATCTCCAACAACTGGTTGATCGCCTCCAAAAACATGGCGGGCCGATTCATGTCCATATTGCCGTAGACCTCGGCATCCGATGGCAGGGCGCCGGGGCTGATGCCCAGGATAAAGCGCCCGCCGAGCAGGTGGTCAAGCATCGCGATCTGCCCGGCCACTGCCGCCGGATGGTGGTTGGGCATATTGAGTGTGCCCGTGCCGAGCTTGATGCGCGTGGTGGCATCGACCAAGGTGGCCATAAACAGCGCCGAGGAGGTAATGTTTTCCTCCGGGTCGGTCGCGTGCTCGCCACAATAGCCTTCCACAAAACCCAGTTCATCGGCCAGGATGAAGGCTTGCCTGTCCTCGCGCAAGGTCTGCTGCCAGTCCTTGCCGATGGGATGCATGGGCATGGTGAAAAAGCCGAGTTTCATCAAATCTCCTGGGATGAAAATTTGCGCCCTGTCTGAGGTCGCCTTCTGGTAAGATTTCGATATCTGGAAAAGATATCTATTTTTTCGAAAATTTTAACAGTCTCTATTTGGCTTGACAAGTTGTCCGGTGACGCCTTCGTGCCATGCCATTGAACAAGGCCAATCTAGAATGATTTGACCAAGTTTTTCGCCCAGCTTTAAAAAACTCAGAGGGCCGCGCATGATCTTGCAACAATCCTTGGAAGAGAGTCGATCCACTTATCGCCGGGTCGAACTGCCCCATTTCCGCGGCGCGGTGATCGACTTTATCGAGCCACCAAGCAACCACGACTTACCTCGGCCCCAGGCTTTTCTGGTGCAGCAAGATCCGCACTGGGTCCTGCCCACCCACTTTCACCAAGAGCATCAGTTCCAGCTCTTTGTCGGTGGTGGCGCCAGCCTGGGTCAGCATGCGGTCCGCCATCTAGAGGTGCACTACGCCTCGCCCCACTCGGCCTACGGACCACTGAGTGCCGACGAACGTGGTCTCGAGTATTTCACCCTGCGCGCAGTGAGCGATCAAGGCGCATGGGTTTTGCCCAACAAGCGCAGCGACCTGTTGCTGCGCATCCCAAAAATGCAAAAGCACGCTGCGCCACAGCGTACCGCCGACGCACAAACACTTCAGCAATTGACAGCACCCGAGCAGGAGACACTGATCGCACCCGAACCCGGAGGTCCAGGCGCCTGGATCATGCGTCTTCCTCCCCTTGGCAGTGGGCAAGCACCCACGCCCAGCCCCGGCAGTGCAGGACGCTTTCACATCCTCACCTGCGGCCAAGCCACGACCAGCGAAGGAGCCTTGCAAGGGCTGGCTGTGATCTGGACCGGACCGGGGCAAGAGCTTCTACTTCAGGCTGGCCATGAAGGCGCCGAGGTGGTCGTCATGGAGTACCCCGAGCAGGCAGCGCGATCGTTCGTCAAAGACATGGATCTCCAGACGCGGCCTTACTGAAATTTAGTCGTCGAAAGTTCAAACCTGTCACGCCTGCGGGCACCAACCATCACTGCGGTATGAACCCCCAACGTTATCTGCGCACCTTTGACATCCTCAATCTGCTGATTTCGCAAAAGCAGGGCCTCAAGCTCACAGAGATCAAGCAGGCTTTGAACCTGCCTGTCAGCAGCGTCCATAACGCGCTGCAGACCATGGTCAGCGCCGATGTGGTCAGCGTCGATGAGGACCTGCGCTATTCCCTGGGACCGCGTACGTTTGCGCTGGCCTTGCGCACCGTGCAATCGCTGGACCTGCGCAGCCTGGCCCGCCGGCACTTGCAGGACCTGGCCAAGGACATCGGCGACGATGTGTATCTGGGCCTGCGGCTGGGCAAGCGGGTCATCTATGCTGACCGAATTCTTGGCACTCGCCGCATCTCTCTGGACATACGCCTGGGCGAACCGCTGTATCTGCACAGCACTGCCACCGGCAAGCTATTTGCCGCCTTCGACGACAAACTGGCCAGCCAGGCGCTGGCCGACAAGCTGCCCAAACTCACCCCCAACACCATCACCGACAAGAAAGAGCTGGAGCGAGAGTATGAACGTATCCGCGAGGCGGGCTACTCTAAGAGCCAGGAAGAGTCTTCAACAGGCATCGTCGGCTACGCCTTTCCGGTCCACGATGCGGCAGGCTCGCTGGCCGCTGCAGTGCATGTATCGGTACTGGCCACCCGCGCCACCAGGGCGCATGAGCGTCAACTGCTGATGGCGGGACGGAACTGCGCCGAGATGATCGAAAAAGCTGTAGGGCATGTTCGCGAAGGCAGCCCCGTCAAACCTGAACGGACACGCCGCAGCAGCACAGACTAAGAGAACCCCTCTGCTATAGTTTCGAAATAGCATAATTGTTTTCGTGATTTCGAAATATTTTGCCAGCAAATGCCGGCTGGCTGCACAACACAATGAATCCAAGGAGCATCACCATGACAAACCAATCCACAAACTTGCGTAGGCGCCATCTGCTGGCCGCCGCTTCGGCCTTTGGGCTTATGGGGAACACCCATGTCCTGGCTCAAGACAACAGCCTGCGGCTGTCCGTTGGTTTTCCGCCAGGCGGCTCGGGCGACTTGTTCGCCCGCTTTCTGGCCGACGCACTGCGCGAGGAGCTCGGCCGCGCTGTGGTGGTGGAAAACCGGCCCGGCGGCGGCGGCATGACGGTGGCCACCAACTTCCTGCGCGCACCCAAGGATGGCAATCACCTGATGCTGGCTACGGGATCGACCGCCATCTCAGCGCCGATCTCGCGCGCGAAGGCGCCCTATAACCCGGTCGACGACTTTCAGTGGATCGCACTGATGTCCAACGCGCCCTTCGTCATCGCCCTGCACCCGAGCGTGCCTGTGCGGGACCTGCCGGGCCTAGTGGCCTACTGCAAGGACAACCCGGGCAAGCTCACCTACGGCCATGCCGGGCTGGGCACCACGGTACACCTGGCCGGCGAACTCTTCAAGGACATGGCCGGCATCAAAATTCTTGACGTGCCCTATGCGGGCAGCGCACCGGCCATCAATGACACCATCGCAGGAACGGTGCAGATGAACATTGAAACCTCGGCCACCTTGCTGCCGCACCACAAGTCGGGAAGACTGCGCATCATCTGCACCATGGCCGAGGCGCGTGAAAAAATTGCACCAGAGATCCCTACCGCGCGCGAGGCAGGCATGGATTTGATCGCCGGCACCTGCAATCTGCTGGCAGCCCCCCTGGGGACGCCGCCACAGCTGATCGAGCCGATCGCCCGGGCGGTATCGCGCGTGATGGAAAAGCCAGCCGTGGTCGAACGCCTGCTTCAACAGGGTATACAGCCGATCAGTAACTCCAACCCGGCCCAGGCCCGCGCCTTTGTGACGAGCGAGGTCGCACGCTGGTCAGCGGTGGTCAAAAAGCTGGGCATCGCTCTTTGAACCCGGCAGCGCCACCGGCTGCTGCCCTCCATCACTAGAAAAACAAGCCATGCAAACCCCTCTGTGCAGGCGGCTCGGCTGCGAGCTGCCGATTTTTGCCTTTTCGCACTGCCGCGACGTGGTGGTCGCTGTCACCAAAGCCGGCGGCTTCGGGGTACTGGGCGCAGCCACCTTCTCACCCCAGCAACTCGAGGCAGAGCTGCGCTGGATCGATGAACATGTGGACGGACGGCCCTACGGTGTGGATGTGATCATTCCCACCGCTTATGACAAGCAAGCTGAAGAGGCCAGCGCCGAAGACCTGGCCGCCATGATCCCCAGCGAGCACCGCGCCTTCATGGACCGCTTGCTAGCCGACGCGAAGGTGCCACCGCTGCCCGACGGCGAGCGCGAGCGCATCACCCGCGAGATCGTCGAAGGCCGTGGCAGCATGACGCCCGACGGCGCGCGCCGCCTGCTGGCCGTGGCGCTCGAGCACCCGCAGGTCAAAATGGTGGTCAGCGCGCTGGGCTCGCCCCCGCCGGATGTAATCGCCCTGCTGCGCGAGCGCCAGATCGTGATCGGTGCGATGTGCGGCAAGGCCGAACATGCGGCCCGCCATATGCAGGCCGGGGTCGATGTGATCGTCGCCCAGGGCACCGAGGCCGGCGGCCATACCGGCGAGATCGCCACCATGGTGCTGGTGCCTCAGGTGGTTGAAGCCTGCGCTGGCAAAGTGGCGGTGCTGGCCGCTGGCGGCATTGCCCGTGGCAGCCAAATCGCCGCCTGCCTGGCGCTGGGCGCGCAAGGCGTGTGGTGCGGCACCGTATGGCTGGGCACCCGCGAAAGCGAGCTCGACCCCTTCGAGAAAGAAGTTCTGTTCGAAGCCCGCACCGAAGACGCCGTGCGCCGCAAGGCGCGCACCGGCAAAACCGTGCGCATGATCCGCAGCCAACTCTCAGAAGCCTGGGAGCAGCCCGGTGCGCCGGCCTACCTGCCCACCCCGCTGCAAGGCATCCTCTACAACGAAGCGCATGCGCGGGTGGTCAAAGCCCGGCGCAAGGAGCTCTACTCCTTTCCGGCCGGCCAAGTGGTGGGCATGATCCAAGAGGAGACCTCGGTCAAGGATGTGATGCTGCGCATGCAGATGGAGTACCTGGAGGCGGTCGAGCGCCTGCAGGTCCTCACGCAAGAGTAAGGAAACCCTATGGACAAAGAGGTACTGGTCGAGCACGACGCCGGGCTGGTGATCATCACCATCAACCGTCCCGATCAACGCAATGCGGTCAACCGAGCGGTGTCCTACGGCGTGTGCGAAGCCATCGATGAATTCGAGCGCAACCCCGAGCTGCGCGTTGCCATCCTGACCGGTGCCGGCGGCAACTTCTGCTCGGGCATGGACCTCAAAGCGTTTTTGCGCGGCGAAGTGACCCGGGTCGAAGGCCGCGGCATCCTGGGCATCGCCCGCACCCCGCCCACCAAGCCGCTGATCGCGGCTGTCGAAGGCTACGCTCTGGCCGGTGGCTTTGAGTCCATGCTGGTGTGCGACCTGGTGGTGGCCGCCCGCAATGCGCAGTTTGGTCTGCCCGAGGTCAAGCGCGGCCTGGCCGCCGCCGCCGGCGGCCTGATGCGCCTGCCCCGTCTGATTCCTCAGCGCATCGCCATGGAAATGGCGCTGACCGGCGATACCGTGCCCGCCGAGCGGCTCTACCCCTACGGCCTGTTCAACGCCCTGGTCGAGCCCGGCCAGGCCTTGGAGCAGGCCAAGCAACTGGCCCGGCGCATCATTGCCAACGCACCGATGTCGGTGGCTGCCAGCAAGCGGGTGGTCGTCGAGCAGCGCGACTGGCCGACCGCCGAAATGTTCGACCGGCAAGAGCCCATCACCGGCCCGGTGCTCAAGTCGCAAGACGCGCGCGAAGGCGCGGCCGCCTTTGCCGAGCGGCGTGCGCCACAATGGCGGGGCGTTTGAGCCTGCAAGTCCCGCTTGCGGGCTGACCACCCCACCATGAACAGCCCTGCCCCATCTGCGCCGATCCGGCGCGCCGCCACCCTGGTCATCCTACGACCCAGCAAGGCCGGCCCTCAACTTTTGCTGCTGCGCCGCGCTGACAAGGGCGACCAAAACAGCAATGCCTGGGTCTTTCCTGGCGGGCTGGTGGACCCCGGCGACGCCCAATGCCACGACATCTGCCACGGCCTGAACGATGCCCAGGCCAGCGCGCAACTCCAACTTCCCGCAGGCGGCCTCGATCACCATGTGGCCGCCATCCGTGAATGCTTTGAAGAGGCAGGCTTGCTGCTGGCCTGCGACAGCGCCGGCCAAGACCTGGGCAGCCAGCACCCCGCCTTACGGGCACTGGCCGAGCAACGGCGCCGGCTGGCCCAGGGCGAGGTAGAACTCAAGGCCATGTGCGAGCAACAGGGCATACAGCTGGCCGCCAAACGGCTGCACTACATCGCCCACTGGATCACCCCGCCGGTGCGGCCCAAACGCTTTGACACCCGCTTCTTCCTGACCACCGTGGCTGCCGACCAACAGGCCGAGCACGACACCATAGAGACGGTGCACCATCAGTGGATACGCCCAGCCGATATGCTCAGCAGCGACGAGGCCAGCCGACTCATGGCGCCCCAGCGCAGCGTGCTCGAAACTCTGGCCGCTTTCGACAGCCTGCCCGCCATCGTGCAATGGGCGGCGCAGGTGCAGGTGGTGACGCGACCGTGAGGAAAGACTTAGGCTGGGCCGTGGCGGGGCTGAGGCGGGCTTGAAGGCTCAGCCGGGCAGACGGCCGGCCCGGCGCAGGCTGGCGTGCAGCGTCTCGTTCAGGCCTGGTTTGCCAGCCATCGCCGCTGGCAGGCAGCGCGGCCAGTACTTCGCAGCGACACCCTGATCAGCCCAAGAATGGATTTAGGATTTCCAAACCTTGCACGATCAAGCCGGTGTGCATGTCCTCGCTCATCAGCGTGTGCGCTCCACACGCCAATGCTGCAGACAGAATGTGTGCGTCGTAAAACGACAGTTGGTGTTGCTGGGCTATCTGCACCGCTTGCGCGTGTGTTTCAACCGTCAGGGGCACAACCGTGCAAGTGGCTTTGACGGCATTCAAAGTCTCTTGTATTTCAGGCCAGGGCATCTTGAGCTTGCGATGGCATACCGATGTGACTTCGTTGAGCACTTGGACGCTAATAGTCGGCTGCTGAGCGAGCAGGGTTTCAGCCGTTGACCTTGCCCCTGTTCAACGGAGCTCTTAGCCCAACGATCACGCGGCCTTTTTACGCTGTGCCTCGTACCAGCGATGCTCATACTGCATGGGGCTGAGGTAGCCCAGTGACGAATGCAATCTGCGGTGATTGTAGAAAGCGATCCAGCCCATCACAGCTTGCCTGGCCTGCTCGCGGGTGGCGAACTTGTGGCCGTGCACGCTGGCCGCTTTGAGCCGGCCCCAGAAACTCTCAGCGGCTGCGTTGTCCCAGCAGTTGCCCTTGCGGCTCATTGATGAACGAATGCCCCATCCTTTGAGGGCCTGCTGGAATTCGTGGCTGCAGTACTGACTGCCCCTGTCGCTGTGGAAGATCGCCCCCGCAGTTGGGCGGCGCCTCCACCACGCCATCGCCAACGCATCCTTGACCAGGCCTGTGTGCATGTGCGGCTGCAGGCTCCAACCGACTACCTGTCGGCTGTGCAGGTCGATCACGGCGGCCAGATACAGCCAGCCCTCGTCGGTCGCCAGGTAGGTGATATCGCCACACCAGAGCTGGTTGGGGGCCTCGGGATTGAAGCGTCGCTGTACCAGGTCCGCAGCCACCGGCAGGCTATGCCGACTGTCGGTGGTAACCACGAACTTGCGTTTGGTTTTGGCCTTGATGCCGTGCTGCTGCATCAGCCGGCGAACCCGTTCCTTGCCCACCCGAATCCCTCTGGCCAGCAGTTCCTTGTGCATCCGTGGCCAGCCGTACTCGGCTTTGACCTCGGCGTGGATGGACCGGATGTGGGCCAGCAAGGCTTCGTCGCTGTGGCGCCCGGATGGGCCGCCAGGCGTTGTGCCGCGCCGCTGCAGCCAGCTGAAATACCCGCTGGCGCTGACCTGCAACACCTCACAGGACAGAGTGACCGGGTACGGCCTTCTCATTTGGTAAATCCAGGCGTACCTCGCAGCGTGTCCTGCGCGAAGTACGCCGCCGCTTTTTTTGCGATGTCGCGCTCCATCCTCAGGCGAGCGTTCTCGGCCCGCAGGCGTGCCAGCTCCATTTGCTCGGGCGAGACTTTGGCTGCAGCACTATCGGCACCCACCCCACTGAGCTGCCCCTGGGCCGCCAAGCGAACCCAGTTGCCCACGCTGGCACTGGGGATGCCCAGCACCTTGGCCACCACCGCAATGGCCTGGCCACTGCTCACTTGCCGCACGGCTTCCATCTTGAACTCTGGCGTGTATTTGGCACGCCTGTGCTTTTCTGTCATGTCTTGGCTCCTTGTCCACATTTTTCAACAAGGGCTAAGAACTCCACTTTTCAGGGGCAAGGTCACGTGTCGGCTTTACGCAGATCGGCAGACAGCACGTACAAGACGATGTTGCTGTCCAGAAAAATGCCACTCATCGCGACTCGTTGGCTTCAAGTCGGTCGAAATGAAAGTCGGCTGGCAAGCGCCCGCGGAGGTGGCGCAGGCGGGCGAGCAATTCAGAAGGGCTGGCTTTCTTACTGACTTCAAACTGCCGCGAGCCCACCAGATGAAGTTCCACCTCTTCCCCCTCTTTGAGCTGCAAGGCGGCGACCAAACTGGCCGGAAATCGGACGGCCAGAGAATTACCCCACTTGGCGACTTGCATATTGCCCCCTAAGATATACAAAATTATATTGTATATCCCTAAGCTTGACTGAAGTAAGAATGCAGCGTTCAGCCAACACGCCAGCGCACTGGCGCCCGCCCTCATCCCTAGTTGATGGAGGTGGGTAGTTTTCTCATCGCCACCTCAAACAAGGGGCTTTGAAGCCACCCCGCCAGCCAAGCCTTGACTGCCGGCAAAGGCAGGGCCTCAAAGCCCTCGGGCTGAACCGCTGCGAACTGCCGCACAAACGGAAAAATGCCTATGTCTGCCGCGCAGGGCGTGGCTCCGCCCAGTTGGACATGGTCTTGAAGTTGCGCTTCCAGGGGCTCGAGCAAGGCCGCTACCGCTTGCTGCGCATGGTGCTCAGCACCCAATGCGTCGCTAAAGCGCTGTGGGTATTTGTAGCGGTCTAAGTGGTATTTGAAGTCGGCATCACACCGTGCCCACAGCGACTGGTTAAGCGGTGTTTGCGCCCTCGCCCACCAGCCATCGAAGTCACCCCTTAACTCAAATGCCCAGCGCATGATGTCCATGCTTTGCTCGAACACCTGGCCACTGGGTAAGACCAGCACCGGCACCGTGCCTTTGGGCGACAAGGCCAGCATGGCGGGCGGCTTGTCGCGCAATGACACTTCATGCGCTTGGTAGGCCACGCCCGCTTGCAACAAAGCCATACGAGCGCGCATGGCGTAAGGGCAGCGGCGGTAGGTATAGAGAAGACTTGTCTGCAGGTCTAGGGACATGAAATGCAGTTTAAATTGCGTTAATCTAGTTCCGGCTTTTAACGTGCTCGAAGTGTGCGGCCCGTGCTGGCAAGGCGCGAGGAGGCCGCAGGATCGCCCCCTGCGACGACGAGCAAGGAAGCCAGCGCGGGGCGTGCAATTCGCTTGCGTAGCGGACTCACCTCAAAAGATGAGGCCCAAAAGGGCGAAAAGGCCATTCGCGACAAGATCTTTTCGCCGGAATTGAGCGGTCAACTGCCGGATTTAGGTTCAGTGGGCTGGGGTGTTGGCTTTCGGCCGATACCGGCATGCTGCACTCAGCTAGAGCCCGTTCACTTTGTACCAACGCGGCGCAGCAAAAATCTTGCCATTAGCGGGCCTCAGGTGGCGCCACGCCAGCGGCGCCACCAGGCGGTCTGGCTGAAGATGGTCAGCAGCAAAGCGGTCA
>CANHGF010000035.1 GCA_947460065.1 Comamonadaceae bacterium | reverse complement strand
TCGACGCGGTGGTGGCGCAGGTGCGCGATCGCTTCGGCCGCATCGATGTACTGGTCAACAACGCGGGCATCACCCAGGACGCACGCCTGGTCAAAATGACGCAGGCGCAGTTTGACCGGGTGATCGACGTCAATCTGCGCGGGGTGTTTCACTGCGCGCAGGCGGTGGCCGAGGGCATGACGGCCCAGGGCAGCGGCGTCATCCTCAATGCCAGCTCGGTGGTGGGCATCTACGGCAATTTCGGCCAGACCAACTATGCCGCCACCAAGTTCGGCGTGATTGGCTTTACCAAGACCTGGGCGCGCGAGCTGGGCGCCAAAGGCGTGCGGGTCAATGCGGTGGCGCCCGGCTTCATCAAGACGCCCATCCTGGCCAGCATGCCCGAGGACGTGCTCAAGGGCATGGAGGCCCGGGTGCCGCTCAAACGCCTGGGCCAACCCGAAGAAATCGCCAATGTCTATGCATTTTTGGCCAGCGACGAGGCCAGCTATGTCAATGGCGCGGTGATCGAGGTGTGCGGCGGGATGACGATCTAATGGCCAGCCCTGCCCCTCTTTCTTCCTCTCCCCCGAGGAGAGGGCCGGGGTGAGGGCGAGAGCCCAAAGCAATGCCCCCATTTCCACAAATCCGCCAACCACCCCGCCTCTTCCAATATGCCGCGCCTGGCCACCACCGCTGCCCTCACCCCAACCCTCTCCTAGGGGGAGAGGGAGTAAGACTGCCCATGCACCACAGCGAAGGTACCCGACTCCAGCCCCGCTCCCTGAGCGATCTGTTTCTGTCCTTCAGCTGGCTGGCCCTGCAGGGCTTTGGCGGCGTGCTGGCAGTCGCCCAGCGCGAGCTGGTGGAGAAAAAACGCTGGCTGACCCGCGAAGAATTCACCGAAGAATGGGCGGTGGCGCAGATCATGCCCGGGCCTAATGTCATCAATATGGCCATCATGCTGGGAGGTCGGCATTTCGGCTGGCGCGGCGCCGTGGTGGCCCTGGCCGGCATGCTGCTGGTGCCTTTGCTGCTGACCTTGGGTCTGGCGATGCTCTACGGTCAGTTCAGCCAGTATCCGGCGGTGGCCGGCGCACTGCGTGGCATGGGAGCGGTATCGGCCGGTCTGATCACCGCCACCGGCATCAAGCTGATTCCCGGCCTGCGCAAGAACGTGCTCGGGCCGGTGGTCTGCGCAGCGCTGGGCTTGGCAGCGCTGGTGGCAGTGGCCTGGCTGCGCCTGCCGCTGGTCTGGGTACTGCTGGTGCTCGGCGGCATAGGCATGGGCCTGGCTTATCGGAGGCTCAGTCCGTGAGCCCGCTGCTGATGAGTGCGGCCGACTGGCTGCAACTGGTGCTGCACTTTGCCACCCTGTCGCTGCTGGGCATAGGCGGGGCCATCACCACCTTGCCCGATATGCACCGCTACCTGGTCGACCGCCAGCTCTGGCTGAGCGATGCGCAATTTAACGCCAGCGTGGCACTGGCCCAGGCCGCACCCGGCCCCAACATCTTGTTTGTGGCACTCATGGGTTGGCATGTGGGCATCAATGCCGGCGGCGGCTGGCTGGCGCCCATGGGGGCCATCATCACCTTGGCTGGCATTTTGCTACCCAGCTCCATCATTGCCTACACCGGCGGTCAATGGAGCCACCGCAACCGCGAGCTGCGCGCGGTGCGGGCCTTCAAAGCCGGCCTGGCACCGACAGTGATCGGCCTGCTGATTGCCACCGGCACCGTGCTGGCCACCGCTACCGGCTCTACGCTGGACCAATGGCCGGTCTGGTTGATCGCTGCCGTGAGCACGCTCATCGTCTGGCGCACCCGGCTGCATATTCTGTGGCTGTTAGGGGCGGGCGCGCTGGTCGGCGCCTTTGTGCTGGCCTGAAGCTTCAGACGGCGCTGTCTCGCTGGCGCAGCACTTCATAGAGGCACACGCCGCTGGCCACTGAGACATTCAGGCTCTCGACAGCGCCCTTCATGGGAATGCTTACCAACTCATCGCAGCTCTTGCGGGTGAGCTGGCGCATGCCCTGCCCTTCGGCGCCGAGCACCAGGGCCAGCGGCCTGCGCAGGTCGGTCCGGTGGATGGACTGGGGTGCGTCGTCGCTGGTGCCCACACACCAGATATTGCGCTCCTTGAGCTCGCCCAGGGTACGTGCCAGGTTGGTGACCATGAAGTAGGGCATGGTCTCGGCCGCGCCGCTGGCCACCTTGGCCACGGTGGCGTTGATGCCGGCCGCATGGTCCTTGGGGGCGATCACCGCATGTGCGCCGGCGCCGTCGGCCACCCGCAGGCAAGCGCCGAGGTTGTGAGGATCGGTCACGCCATCGAGCACCAGCAAGAGCGGCGTGACACCGTCGGCCTCCAGTTGCTCCAGCAATTCATCGAGCGAGCGGACCTGATCGATGGCTGACACACGAGCCACCACGCCCTGATGGCCGTGACTGCCGCACATTTTTGCCAGACGCAGGCCGTCCGATTCAATCAGCCGCACGCCCGCTTCGCGGGCCCGGTCCATGAATTGGCGCATGCGCGCGTCGCGGCGAGCCGCATCGAAAAAAACCTCGATCACCGATTGCGGCGCGGTCTTGATACGCACACCCACCGCGTGAAAACCGAACAGGACTTTTGGGGAAGAGGACATGAGGAGGATTATCGCCGGCCGCATCGCGCCGGGGCGGCGCTCCCACATGATCTAACAGAGCGCAGTTGGGGGGTGTGGGAGCTGCGCCCTCGCAGCGATGCGGCGCTTGATCAAACGACGCTGGCCACCTGGCCCGCTTCGATGGTGATTCGCCGGTGGCAGCGCGCCGCCAATTGGGCATCGTGGGTGACCATCACCAAGGTGGTGCCCAGTTCCTGGTTGAGCGACATCATCAGCGCCATGATGGTCTCGCCGGTCGCAAAGTCCAGGCTACCGGTGGGCTCATCGGCGAGCAGTACCGCCGGCTGCACCACAAAGGCCCGCGCCAGCGCCACCCTTTGCTGCTCACCCCCCGAAAGCACCCGGGGGTAATGCTTGAGCCGCTGTCCGAGGCCGACCCGCTCGAGCATTTCGCGCGCCTGGGCCCGCGCGCCACTCGCGCCGGCCAATTCCAGCGGCAGCATGACGTTTTCCAGGGCATTCATGTGGGCCATGAGCTGAAAACTCTGGAACACAAAGCCAATTTTTTGGGCACGCAGCGCCGCCCGCTCGTCCTCGCTCAGGACGAACATGTCCTGACCGGCCAGGCGGACTGTGCCCTGACTGGGTTTGTCCAGACCTGCGATGATGGACAGCAGCGTGCTTTTTCCCGAGCCGGAGGCGCCGACAATGGCCGCTGTTTCCCGAGCTGCGAAGTGGATATGGATATCGCGCAAAATCGTCAGAGGCCCAGCGGCATCGCTGACTGTCTTGTAGACATGTTCGACCGCAATGATGGGCGCTGGCTCGTCAAGGCCGGCCGCAGGGGCGGTTACAGGGGCAGCCGCTGGATCAGAGAAGGACATGTTGGATTTTCAAAACGTCAGGACAAGAGTGCGACTGCAAAAGCGCGCCGATAGCGGGCACTGTAACAAGGCCGCAGCAGGCCCACAGCCTCTCGGGGCAAACGCTGACCGCCGAAACGCCTTGCTGGCTCTGGGCTTGCTCGGGACCGGCTTGGCCGGACTGGCCATTGCCGAGCCAAGCGCTGCAGGCGTGCTGGTGGTGGGCGACTCGCTGAGTGCCGAGTATGGGCTCAAACGCGGCAGCGGCTGGGTGGCCTTGCTGCAGCAAAAGCTGAGCGCCGAGCCGGGCCGGCACAGCGTGGTCAATGCCAGCATCAGCGGCGACACCACCTCCGGCGGACGCTCTCGCCTGGCCGCACTGCTGCGCCAGCACAAGCCGCGGGTACTGATCATTGAGCTCGGCGGCAATGACGCCCTGCGTGGCCTGCCCTTGGGCATGACCGAAGACAATCTGCGCGCCATGGTGCGGGCTGGCAAGCAGGCCGGCGCGCGGGTACTGCTGCTGGGCATGCAGATGCCGCCCAACTACGGCGCCAAATACAGCGCCGACTTTGCCGCCCTCTACAGCCGAGTGGCACAAGACAGCCAGAGCGGCTTGCTACCGTTTTTCCTCAAAGGCGTGGCCGATCGGCCCGACCCGACCGAGTGGTTCCAAGCCGACCGCATCCACCCCAACGAACAGGCCCAGCAGCGCATGCTCGACAATGTCTGGCCCGAATTGAAGAAACTGCTCAAGTGAGTCTGCAACACATCACGGCCGAACAGGCCATGGCCCGCTGGAGCGAATTCTCAGCCATCATCGACGCCCGCAGCCCCGGCGAGTACGCCGAAGACCACCTGCCCGACGCAGTCAACTGGCCCACGCTGGACGACGCACAGCGCCAGCAGATCGGCATCGAATACAAGCAGGTCAACGGTTTTGAGGCCAAAAAACGCGGCGCCGTCATGGCGGCGCGCAATATCGCTGCGCACATCGAGCGCGAACTCATGGACAAGCCCAGAGATTGGGCGCCCCTGCTGTACTGCTGGCGCGGCGGCAAACGCAGTGGCTCCCTCGGGCTGATCCTGGACCAAATCGGCTTTCGCACCACCTTGATTGAAGGCGGCTACAAGGCGTTTCGGGCGGCCATGCTGCTCGATATGCCCCGACAGGTCGAGCGACTGCGCTTTCAGGTGATCTGCGGCACCACCGGCTCAGGCAAGACCCGGCTGCTGCATGCGCTGGCCGCCCAGGGCGCGCAGGTGCTCGACCTGGAAGGACTGGCACGACACCGCAGCTCGGTACTGGGCCTGCTACCCGGCCAGAGCCAGCCTACGCAAAAAGCCTTTGACACCCTGATCTGGGACGCCTTGCGGCGCTTTTCGCCCGACCGGCTGGTCTATGTCGAAAGCGAGAGTAAGAAAGTGGGCAATCTGGCGGTGGCCGACAGCCTGATGAGCGCCATGCGCGCCAGCGCCTGCCTTCGGCTGGAGCTGGCCGACGAAGAGCGGGTGCAACTGTTGCTGCAGGACTATGACTTTTTCGTACGCGACACCGAGTTTTTTTGCGAACGCCTGCAGACCCTGAGCGAAGTGCGCGGCGGAACTACGGTACGCCACTGGCAGGAGCTGGCTCGCGCCGGACAAACATCGGAGGTGGTGCACGAATTACTGGTCAAGCACTACGACCCGACCTACCTGGCCTCGATGCAGCGCAACTTCGCGCTCTACCCGCAGGCCAGATCGGTACAGGCCCGCAACCACAGTCACCAGGCCATGAGCGAGTTGGCCGCACAAATCCTGGCGCAAGCTCCGGCTTAAAGGCCGGCGCGGGCGAAGGCCTGTGCCAAGTCTTGCCGCAAATCCTCAGAACTCTCCAGCCCCACGGCCAGGCGCACCAGCGGGCCACGGTAAGCCGAGGGGAGGCTGCGGATGCTGGCAGCCTGGTAGACCGCACACAAGCTCATCGGGCCTGCCCAGCTGTGACCCAACTTGAACAGGCGCAGGCTGTCGCAAAACAGATCGACCTGCGCCTGGCTGATCTCAGGGCGAAACGCCAGGCTGAGCAGGCAGGCCGCACCGCTGCAATCGCGCTTCCAGGCGGCATGGCCAGGCGAGCTCGGCAGTGCTGGGTGCAGCACTTGATCGAAATGCGGCAGCGTCTGCAGCCAGGCGGCCAGGCTGCGGGTGCTGGCATCCTGAGCGGCATAGCGCACCGCCATGGAAGGCAGGCCGCGCAAGACCAGCTCGATGTCGTTGGCGGCCACGCCCAGGCCCAGCCGGGTGTGACACAGCAGCACCTGGTGATGCAGCGCCTCGTCGCGCGTCACCACCGAGCCCATGAGCACGTCGGCGCCGCCCGAGGGGTATTTGGTGAGCGCCTGCATGCTCACATCCACACCCATCTCAAAGGCCTTGAAGGCCAGGCCCGCGCCCCAGGTGTTATCCAGTGCGATCACGATGCCCTGGGGGTGAGCCGGCGCCTGCGACCGTACCGCCGCCACCAAAGCCGGCATGTCCGGGAACTCCAGCGTGATGGAGCCAGCCGCCTCCAACCAGACCAGCCGGGTGCGAGGGCTGAGCTTGGCGGCCAAATCGGCCGGGCTCATCGGGTCATAGAAGGCGCAGGCAATGCCCCAGCGCTTGAGCTCATGCTGCGCAAACGCTTTGTTGGGTCCGTAGGCGTTATCGGGGACCAGCAGCTCGTCACCGGCTGACAAAAACGCCATGTCCACCAGACTCAAAGCGGCCAGGCCACTGGGCGCGAGCGCGCAGTAGCGCCCGCCTTCCAAGGTGGCGATGCGCTCTTCGAGCATGAAGCTGGTGGGCGTGCCGGCCAGTCCGTAGGAGTAGCCGTGCTGATGCGTCCAGTCGCGCTCACGCAGCGCCTGCACATTGGGAAAGATGACCGTCGATGCCTTGTGCACGGGCGCCGTGATGGCCTCGAAGCCGGCCGGCGGCCGGTAGGGGTGATGGATCAGCTGGGTGCTCAGTTCAGACATATCTCAATCTTAGAACAATACCTGAGCTCCACTCTTGATGACGACGACCCTGCCGGCGCAGACGGCCAGCCGGTCCGACGCGCAGCTCCGTCCGGCAGCGGAGCGCTCCCCTGCGGCCTCAAACCTTCCACTTCTCCAGCAGCTTCTCCGGCCCGAGCGCGTCGTAGCTCTCGAAGGGCTGATGGATCCAGGGGTTGGTGGGCAGAAAGTCCACCGAGTAGTCTGCCTTGAAAGTCGACAGGCCCTTGGTCCAGATGACGGCGGTGCGCAGCTCGGTGATGGGCCGGTAGTTGTTGCGCAGTTGTTCGACCACGGCTTTGAGGGTATGGCCCGAGTCGGCCAGGTCGTCGACCAGCAGCACCCGGCCAGCGATCTCGCCCTTGGGCGTGGTGATGTAGCGGGCGATGTCGAGCGCACCCTGCACCGTGCCAGCCTCGGCCCGGTAGGAGCTGGTGGACATGATGGCCAGAGGCTTGTCGAAAATGCGCGAGAGGATGTCACCGGGCCGCATGCCACCACGGGCCAGGCACAAGATCGTGTCGAATTCCCAGCCCGACTGGTGCACGCGGATGGCGAGCTTTTCGATCAGGTTGTGATACTCGTCATAGCTCACGTACAGGTGCTTGCCGTCTTCGGTCAACATGGGGTGGCTCTCCTAGGCAGGGAATCGGTCGGAACAATCAGGCCACGAAAGGATCGCGCAACACGATGGTGTGGTCA
This sequence comes from Comamonadaceae bacterium, assembly GCA_947460065.1. Lineage (GTDB taxonomy): Bacteria > Pseudomonadota > Gammaproteobacteria > Burkholderiales > Burkholderiaceae_C > Polaromonas. The sequence continues at coordinate 5,549 of CANHGF010000035.1, read as the reverse complement.
CGGTCGGGGCTGGTCGAGATGATAGCGATGGGCACGCCGGTAGTCTCTTCAATGCGCTGCAGGTAGTTGCGCGCCGCCTCGGGCAACAGGGCCCGGTCCGTCACGCCCACCGTGGTCTGGCTCCAGCCCGGCAGGGTTTCATAGATGGGCTCGCAGCGGGAGATATCATCAGCCCCCATAGGCAGGATGTCGATGGTATGGCCGTCGAGGCGGTAACCCACGCAGAGTTTGAGCTCCTTCAGGCCATCTAGCACGTCGAGCTTGGTGATGCACAGCCCGCTCAGGCCGTTGACCTGGGCCGAGCGCTTGAGCAGCGCCGCGTCAAACCAGCCGCAGCGTCGCGAGCGACCGGTGGTCACGCCTTTTTCAGCGCCCACGGTACTCATGTGGTAGCCGGGCGTACCCGGCACTTCCCAGTCCAACTCGGTCGGGAAGGGGCCGCCACCGACACGGGTGCAATAGGCCTTGGTAATGCCCAGGATGTAGTGCAGCATGCCTGGTCCAACGCCAGCACCGGCGGCGGCATTGCCAGCCACGCAATTGCTGGAGGTCACGAAGGGATAGGTGCCGTGGTCTACGTCGAGCAAGGTGCCTTGGGCGCCTTCAAACAGCAAATTGGCGCCGGCGCGGTGGGCATCGTTGAGCTCGCGCGAGACGTCAGCCATCATCGGGCGGATCAGCTCGGCATGGCGCATCGCCTCGGCAAAGACTGTGTCGTAGTCGATCGCCGGTGCGTGCAGGTACTGGGTCAGCACAAAGTTGTGCAGGTCCAGCAGCTCGCGCAGCTTGGTGGCAAAGCGCTCGGGGTATTTGAGGTCCTGCACCCGCAAGGCCCGGCGGGCGATCTTGTCTTCATAGGCCGGGCCGATGCCTCGGCCGGTGGTGCCAATCTTGGCCGTGCCGGCCTTTTCTTTGGCGGCCTCGCGGGCGATGTCGATCGCGGCATGAAAGGGCAAGATCAGCGGGCAGCTTTCGCTGATGCGCAGGCGAGAACGCACCTCCACACCCACCTTCTCCAGCCCTTCGATCTCTTCGAGCAGCTTGGCCGCTGACAGCACCACGCCATTGCCGATGTAGCACCTAACGCCGGCGCGCATGATGCCGCTGGGAATCAGGTGCAGGGCCGTCTTGACGCCATTGATGACCAGGGTGTGGCCGGCGTTGTGACCGCCCTGAAAGCGCACCACGCCTTGGGATTTTTCAGTCAGCCAGTCGACCAGCTTGCCCTTGCCCTCGTCGCCCCACTGGGTGCCGACCACCACCACGTTGCGGCCAGGCGTGGCCGATTGCACTTGTGTCATTTGGATACTTCGGTTGAGAAATAGGGACGCTGAGGCACTCAGGCCGAGCGATCGAGGGCCTGCACCAACCAGTGCTCGGAAACGCAGACCAATTCGCGGTCGCATTCGAATTCATGGACCTCATGCTCATGGCCCGGCAACACGCAGACCACGGTCTGGCCCTCGGCGCGCAGACCGGCGATGGCCCGCCGCAGCTGGGGGTCTGCGCCCCAGGGTGCGCGCACGGCCGGACGCAAAGGCCGCGCCGGCAACACACTGACCAGTTCCTTGAGGTCCAGGCTGAAACCGGCAGCCGGCCGCTTGCGGCCGAACACAGCGCCGACCTCGTCGTAACGCCCACCGCGCGCCAGCTCTTCGCCGCTGCCGTAAATCGCAAAGCGGATGCCGCTGTAGTAGGCATAGCCGCGCAGATCAGCCAGATCGAAGCTAAGCGTGAGCTGGGGATAAAGACCGGCAAGCTGCTGGTCCAGGCGCTCGAGCTCATCGAGCGCCGCTGCAACGCCTTCAATGCCCGCCAGCACACGCCGGGCTTCGGCCAGCACGGAACGATCCCCATAAAGCTGCGGCAAGGCTTGCAGGCCAGCGACGGCCTTGGCCGAGAGCCCCGCCTGCGCGCGCAGCAGGGCCGCCAACTCGGCGGCATCCTTGCTGGCCAAGGCCGCGTGAATGCGGCCGAGCGCAGCGCTACTCAGGGTGGCACCTGACAGCAGTGCATTGACGATGCGCACATCGGCCATGTCCAGCTGCAGCGGACCAAAACCTGCAGCGCGCAAAGCCTCAATGGCCAGGCATTGCACCTCCAGGTCGGCCTCCAGACCGGCATGGCCGAAAATCTCGGCGCCAAATTGCAGTGGCTCGCGGGTAGCATGCGGCCGGTCAGCCCGGGTGTGCAAAACCGGCCCGCAGTAACACAAACGGGTTAAGCTCTGGCGGTTGAGCAGATGGGCATCGATACGGGCGACCTGAGGCGTGCTGTCGGCGCGCAGACCCAGGGTGCGACCCGACAGCTGGTCAACCAGCTTGAAGGTCTTGAGGCCCAAGGCCTCACCGGTGCCGGTGAGCAGGGACTCGAGATGCTCTAGCAGCGGCGGCATGACCGGCTCGTAACCGTAACTTCGGGCAGCATCGAGCAGCATGCGCCTGAGCTCTTCGATGTGCCGCGCCTCAGAGGGCAGGACATCGGCAATTTGGTCCGGCAATTGCCAGGACGAAGACCAAGCGGGCATTCGGAAGGGGCCAGGTAAGCGGTTAAAGACGAGATTTTACCGGCCGAACGCGGCGATCTCGCCTGCTTCGCGCTCGGCCGGCCTCGAAGAGCTCAGCTGAGCAGCCACAAGGCCGTAAGCCCAAGGCCCACGCTGAGCAGTCCGAAGAAGCGCAGCTGCCCATCGTTGAGGCTCAGCAGCTGCTCGAAAGTACGCCGCCAGCGGCCAGGAACCAGCATAGGCAGCAGGCCCTCGATCACGAGGACCAGAGCCAGCGCCTGCCACAGGGTGCTGCCATCGAACACCACCGGGGCTCAGCGGCGCGGTGGGTTCGACGCCGCACCGGGTCCGCGCATCACGCGAAAGAAATCCGTGGACGAGTCAAGCACCATGACGTCGGACTTCTTGCTGAAGGTGGACTTGTACGCCTCCAGGCTGCGGTAGAACTGGGCAAACTGCGGATCGCGTCCGAAAGACTCGTTGTAAAGGCGAGCTGCTGCAGCATCGCCCTCCCCCTTGAGTTTTTGCGCGTCCCGGTAGGCATTGGCCAGAGTCACCTCGCGCTGACGGTCGGCATCGGCACGAATCTTCTCGCCCTCGGCCGCACCGGTCGAGCGCAGCTCATTGGCCACCCGCTTACGCTCGGCCTCCATACGGCGATAGACCGACTCGGTAATCGCCTCCACATAGTCGACCCGGGTGATGCGCACATCGACGATTTCCACGCCCCAGGACTTGCTGCCCTTGACGGCCTGCTGAACCTCGGTGCGTACGTCGGTCATGAGTTGATCGCGCTTGAGTGAGAGCAAGTCCTTGACGGTGCGCTTGTTGATTTCTTCCTGGAAGGCATTGCGCACCACCCGGCTGAGCTGGTTGGCGCCGGTACGCTCATCGAGGCCCACATTGCGGATGTAGTCGCTGGGCTGGGTGATGCGCCAACGCACATACCAGTCGATCACCACCCGCTGCTTCTCGGCGGTCAACATGGGCTCCGGGTCGGTGCTGTCGAGCGTGAGCAGGCGCTTGTCGATGTAGGAGACGTTTTGGAAAGGCGGTGGCAGCTTGAAATTCAGGCCGGGCTCGGTGATCACTTCCTTGATCTGACCGAGCGCATAGACCACGCCGAACTGGCGCTGGTCGACCACAAACAACATGGAGCCCAGCAACGCTAGCAGCACCAGAGCGGAAGAGACGAAAAATCCTAGGCGGTTCACGGCCAACTCCTTTAGCGGCTGTCGCGGTCGCGGGTGCGGGCCGAATCGCGGCTGCGCGAATCTGCGCCTGCCCCGGACGAAGGTGCCGAACTCGGCGGCGGCAAAGTCAGGGGCGGCATCGCCGACTCGCCGGCTGCACCGGAGCCGCTGCCAGTGGCCTGCATCAGCTTGTCCAGCGGCAGGTACAGCAGGTTGGAACCCTGGCGAGACTCGACCATGATCTTGGTCACGCTGCTAAAGACCTGCTGCATCGCATCGGTGTACATGCGATCGCGGGTGACCTGCGGCGCCTTTTCATATTCGGAGAGCACCGAACGGAAGCGCTGCGCATCACCCTGAGCCTGCGCCACGATGCGGGACTTGTAGCCCTGGGCCTCTTCGCCCAGACGCGAGGCGGCACCGACCGCCCGCGGCACCACGTCGTTGGCATAGGCCTGGGCCTCGTTCTTGGCCCGCTCGCGCTCCTGACCGGCCTTGAGCACGTCGTCAAAGGCGGCCTGCACCTGCTCGGGCGGACGCACGCCGCTCTGCTGCAAATTGATGCCCACCACCTCAATGCCAACCTTGTAGCGGTCCAAAATGGTCTGCATCAGCTTGCGCACCCGCGGCGCAATCTGGTCGCGCTCCTCGGCCAGGGCCGAGTCCATCTTCATCTTGCCCACCACCTCGCGTACCGCCGTTTCAGCAGCCTGCACCACGGTGGCCGACGGGTCCTTGCTTTCGAACAAGAAGGCCCGGGCATCGCTCAGGCGGTACTGCACCGCAAACTTGATCTCGACAATGTTCTCGTCTTCGGTGAGCATGGCCGAATCACGCAGACCGGTGGCCTTGATGACGGTATCACGGCCCACATCGACCGAGCGGATCTGCGTGACCACCACCATCTCATGGCGCTGTACCGGATAGGGCAGTCGCCAGTTAAAGCCAGCCCCAACCGTGCTGTGGTAACGGCCAAACTGGGTGATCACCGCCTGCTGGCCCTCTTGCACGATGAAAAAACCGGTGCCCAGCCAGATCAGCAGGGCCACTACCGCCACCAGGCCGGCGCCCAAACCCGCGTTTTTCAGATCCGGTGGCTCAAAACCGCCCCGCCCCGATCCGCCGCCACCGTTGCGCCCCGGACCGCCTGTGCCCTTGCGGCCGCCAAACAGGCCGCCGAGTTTGCGGTTGAAGTCGCGCCAGAGTTCGTCCAGGTCGGGCGGGCCCTGATTCTGACCCTGAGGGCCGGTGTTGCGCGGCCGCTGAGGCGCTGCAGCAGGCGGGGGTGATGGCGGCGCAGCCGGAGGCTGAGCCGCCGGCCCGGGAGCCGCAGGTGGCGGCGACCCTTCAGGGCGACTCTGTCCGCCGGCGCCGCCCTCGTCCCGACCCCAGCGCGAATCGTTGAGGTTGAACATGCCGCGCGCGCCGCGAAACAGCCGCTCAGGCAAGGTGCGGAAGGACTGCAGCAGGGGATAGGGATTCATCATGGATGGACCGGATTTTTCTTCTGATGACGCCATTGTGCCTAATCAGGCCAGGTCGTCGGCCAGCACAGTGCTTTGCCCTTGCGCCAGCAGGGCGGCATGGGGGTCTTGGCCAGCCCGGGCGTGGCGCAATAACAACTCACGCAACTCGGCCAGCCCCAGACCGGTTCGGGCACTGACGAACACCCGCTCAAACGGACGAGCGCCCGAGCCGGAAGGATCGGGCAGTTCGGTACTGTCAACCAACCGGCGCGGCCGGCGCTGCGGCTCGATGGCGTCGAGCTTGTTGAACACCAGCACCTGCGGCACCTGATCCGCTCCGATATCGGCCAAGACCTTGAGCACCTCCTGCATCTGCTGGCCATG
>CANHGF010000034.1 GCA_947460065.1 Comamonadaceae bacterium | reverse complement strand
GGCCTCGACTTGCTGCAGCACCGAGCTGATCCAGCGGTCGGCCTGGCTGAACTTCATGTACTGGTAGAAGGGCCCGGCAGGAATCAACTCCCCGTTTTCTCCGGTGCGCGGCGGCGTGCATTCGGCTTTGGTGTGCTCTTTGAGTCCGCAATCCTGACCCTCGCAGTTCATCAGCACAAAGCGGGTGGCGTTCCACAGCTTGTTGCAGAAATTGCGGTGGCCCTCGCAGCGCTTGCTGTCAAAGTTGAGGCTGCGGCCCAGGCTGGCCAGAGCTGCAAAAGTAAAGCGCAGCGCATCTGCGCCGTAGGCCGGTATGCCTTCCGGAAATTCTTTCTGGGTGTTCTTGCGGACCTGCGGCGCCGTCTCGGGTTTGCGCAGGCCCTGGCTGCGCTTGTCCAGCAGCGGCTCGAGCGCGATGCCGTCGATCAGGTCCACCGGGTCGAGCACATTGCCTTCACTCTTGCTCATCTTCTTGCCCTGGGCGTCACGCACCAAGCCATGGATGTAAACATCCCTGAAAGGCACCCGTCCGGTGAAGTGGGTGGTCATCATGATCATGCGGGCGACCCAAAAGAAGATGATGTCGTAGCCTGTGACCAGCACCGAAGAAGGCAGGTAGAGGTCGTAGTCGCTGCTCGCATCGCTGGTATCCGCCGCTTGCGGCCAGCCCATGGTGCTAAAGGGAACCAGGGCGCTGGAGTACCAGGTGTCGAGCACGTCTTCGTCGCGCTTGAGCGTCTTGCCGGGTGCCTGCGCTTGGGCCTCGGCCAGGTTGCGGGCCACATAGACCCTGCCATCTTCGTCATACCAGGCGGGGATCTGGTGGCCCCACCAGAGTTGGCGCGAGATGCACCAGTCCTGGATGTTGTTCATCCACTGGTTGTAGGTGTTGATCCAGTTCTCAGGCACAAAGCGCACCTGGCCCGACTGCACCGCATCAATGGCTTTTTGCGCGATGCTCTTGCCGGTGGCGTCTTGCGGGCTGACCTTGTTCATCGCCACAAACCATTGGTCGGTCAGCATGGGCTCGACCACCTGGCCGGTGCGGGCGCAGCGGGGCACCATCAGCTTGTGCTTTTTGACTTCGACCAGCAGGCCTGCCGTTTCGAGGTCGGCCACGACGGCTTTGCGTGCGACAAAGCGGTCCAGGCCACGGTATTTTTCTGGGGCATTGCCATTGACGGTAGCGTCCAGATTGAGCACGCAGATCATGTCCAATTTGTGGCGCTGACCTACGGCGTAGTCGTTGTTGTCATGTGCGGGCGTGACCTTGACGACGCCTGTGCCGAAGTCTTTGTCGACGTACTCGTCGGCAATCACCGGGATGGTGCGCTCGCACAGGGGTAGCTTGACTTGCTTGCCGATCAGTGATCGGTAGCGATCGTCCTCTGGGTGGACCATCACGGCCACGTCGCCCAACAGGGTTTCCGGGCGGGTGGTGGCCACGGTCAAAGAGCCGTTGCCATCGGCGAGGTCATAGCGGATGTACCAGAGCGAGCCGTCTTCTTCCTCGCTTTCGACCTCCAGGTCCGACACCGCGCTCATCAGCACCGGGTCCCAGTTGACCAGGCGTTTGCCGCGGTAGATCAGGCCCTGCTGGTAAAGCTGTACAAAGGTTTCGGTCACCACAGAAGACAGCTTGTCGTCCATGGTGAAGTACTCGCGCCCCCAGTCCACGCTGTCACCCATGCGGCGCATCTGCTCGGTGATGGTGTTGCCCGACTGCTCTTTCCATTCCCACACCTTGGCCACGAAGTTCTTGCGCGCCTCCTGCGGCGTCGGTCCCATGGCGTGGCGGCTGACGCCTTGGCCCTGCAACTGGCGCTCGACCACGATCTGCGTGGCAATGCCCGCATGGTCGGTGCCCGGCACCCACACCGTGTTGTGACCCCTCATGCGGTGGTAGCGCGTCAGGCTGTCCATGATGGTCTGATTGAAGGCGTGGCCCATGTGCAAGGTGCCGGTCACGTTGGGCGGCGGCAGCTGTATGCAAAAAGCCGGCTGGCCGGCCTCGGGCTGGCCAGTACCCCGATAGCCGGCTGCGCCGTAGCCGCGCTGCTCCCACTGCGCGCCCCACTGCGCTTCGAGCGCGGCCGGCTCGAAAGACTTGGCCAGCGATTGCAGGCCGGGTTGCTCAGGGCGGGTGTCGGGGGAGGAATTCATGGCGGAGGGATTTCGGGCGCAGGGCGCGCGTCAGGGAAAGCACGAGATTTTAGCCAGCGCCCCCTTTGCGCACGGCATTGCAGGGCGTTCCTTGAGTCTGTGCGTCGCGGTTTCTGCACTTGGAGCTCGGCTCGGGTCTTGTCCAGGCGCCCGACTCGGAGAACAATTGGCACACTCTTGCATTTCAAGGAATCCCTCATGACGATTGATCGCCGCTCGCTCACCGCCTTGTTGCCGCGCCTGGCTGTCTTGCTGGCCACCTGCAGCCTCGGTGCTGCTTTGGCCCAGACGCCCAAGACCATACGCCTGATGGTGGGCTTTCCGCCGGGCGGGGGCACCGATGCGATTGCGCGGATCCTGGCTGAAAAGCTCAAGGACGAATTGGGCGCCTCGGTGATCGTCGAGAACAAGCCCGGTGCTGGCGGGCAGCTGGCAGCGCAGGCGCTCAAGGCGGCGCCGGCCGACGGCAGCGTCCTCTTCCTCTCTCACGACCACACCATCACGATCTTGCCCATGGTGGTCAAGAACGCGGGCTTTAACTCTGCCCAGGACTTTGTGCCGGTCGCCGGCTTTGCCACCTTCGTCAACGCCTTTGCTGTATCGGGAGGCAACCCGGCTAAAACCTTCAATGAGTTTGTGGCCTGGGTCAAGGCCCAGCAGGGCAAGGGTGCGGTGGGCATACCGGCGCCGGCCTCGACCCCGGAATTTTTGGTCAAGGTCATGGGCGAGAAGTTCAAGCTCGACCTGGTGGCCGCACCCTACCGCGGCAGCGCGCCGCTGATGGCCGATATGCTGGGCAATCAGATTGCTGCCGGCGTGGCCTCGGTCCCTGACTTCATTGAGAACCACAAGGCCGGCAAGCTGCGCGTCCTGGCCGTGCTCGGCGGCGCCCGGCAGGCGGCCCTGCCCGATGTGCCGACCTTCACCGAGCTGGGGCTGGCTGGCCTGGAAGATATGCCTTACTACGGGGTGTTTGCGCCCACGGGAACGCCCAAGGCCTTCATCGACAGCTTTTCTGCCGCCGTGGCCAAGGTCATTGCCATGCCCGATGTGCGCAGTCAGCTCAGCCAGATGGGGCTGACGGTCGGCCACATGCCGCCCGATCAGCTTGGCCGTCGCGAGCGCGCCTATGCCCAGGTCTGGGCCCGCATCATCCGGGACAGCGGCTTTCAGCCCCAGTGATTTGCTCGGGAATTCTCGCTCCTGGGTCACCCTGAGCGATCAGGTGAAGAGTTGATAAGTTTGGAAAAGCGGCCATTTGGCCGCTTTTCTGATCAAAAAGGCGCGATTCGCTTCGGATTGAGCTTTTCTCTCATGGCTGAGCGTTTGATAGGGTTCCTAAATTGAGGGCATTGATTCCCCCTATTGGACGCTCCGCGCGTATTGCCGCTATCGTTCGTTCTGTCCGAACGCTTTCGATGCGTTTCAGGCAGTCCCTTTAGTCCTACTTCATCAATCAGGAGATTTCCATGGCAGCACTCAAAGGCTCCAAGACGGAAGAAAACCTCAAGGCCGCCTTCGCAGGCGAGTCCCAGGCCAACCGCCGTTACCTTTACTTCGCGAACAAGGCCGACGTGGAAGGCCAGCCCGACGTGGCAGCCCTGTTCCGTTCGACCGCTGAAGGCGAGACCGGACACGCCCATGGTCACCTCGAGTGGCTCGAGCAGTGCGGTGACCCAGCCACCGGCATGCCCTTTGGCACCAGCCGTGAAAACCTGGCCTCCGCAGTGGCTGGCGAAACCCATGAGTACACCGACATGTACCCGGGCATGGCCAAGACCGCTCGCGAAGAAGGTCATGACGAAGTGGCGGACTGGTTCGAGACGCTGGCCAAGGCCGAGCGCTCGCACGCCAACCGCTACGCCAAGGCCTTGGCCGATCTGAAGGACTGATCTTCAGCTACTGCGCTGGACGGGTATCTGCCCCAACCAGCGTCAAACACACCCCAGGTGCTGATGCGTTCACCCTGGGGTGTGTGGTTTCTGCAAAGGCCTTTGCGAACCCAGCGCTTTGCCAAACCTCCTTCACCCGACGAGATTTCCGTCCCGAACCTCAGCGAGCACCGACCATGGCCACCGAAGGCAACCTCAAGGCGCCCACCCGCCACCCCATAGATTGGAAGAACCCAGAGTTCTACAACGAGGAAGCGACTTTCCATGAGATGGAGCGTATCTTCGACATCTGTCATGGCTGCCGCCGCTGCGTGAGCCTGTGCGGCTCCTTCCCCACTTTGTTCGACCTGGTCGATGAGAGTTCGACCGGCGAGGTCGACGGCGTGGACAAGAAGGACTACTGGAAGGTGGTCGACCAGTGCTATATGTGCGACTTGTGCTACCTGACCAAGTGCCCTTACGTGCCGCCCCATGAGTTCAATCTGGACTTTCCGCACACCATGCTGCGGGCCAAGGCGATCAAGTTTAAGAAAGGTGAGGTCGGCTTCGGTGAGCGCCTCTTGGCCTCCACCGATGTGCATGGCTCTTTTGCCGGCATTCCCATCGTGGTGCAGGCGGTCAATGCGGTCAACAAGACCAAGTTGGCGCGCAAGGTGATGGAATCTACGCTCGGCGTGGACCAAGACGCCTGGCTGCCCACGCTGGCCACCCACCGCTTTCGCTCCAGCGCGCCTGAGGCCGCCAGCACCGAGGTCAAGGACGGCGCGAACACCCCGGGCAAGGTGGTGATTTTTTCCACCTGCTATGTCAACTACAACGAGCCGGGCATAGGCCATGACCTGCTCAAGATCCTCGACCACAACGAGGTTCCCTATGTGATCGTCGAGAAAGAAAAATGCTGCGGCATGCCCCAGTTGGAGCTCGGTGACCTGGAGTCGGTCGAGCAGAGCAAGCAGGCCAACGTGCCGGTGCTGGCCCGCTATGCCCGCGATGGCTATGCCATCTTGAGTGCGGTGCCCAGCTGCACCTTGATGTTCAAGCAGGAAATTCCGCTGATGTTCCCCGAGGACGAGGAAGCCAAGCTGGTCAAAGAGCATATGTGGGACCCGTTTGAGTACTTGATGGCTCGCAAGCGCGATGGCCTGCTCAAGACCGAGTTCGAGCAGCCCCTGGGCAAGATCAGCTACCAGATCCCCTGCCACGGCCGGGTGCAGAACATCGGCAAGAAAACCGAAGAGATGCTCAAGATGGTGCCCGGCACCAGTGTGCACACCCATGAGCGCTGCTCGGGCCATGCTGGCACCTTTGGCGTCAAGAAGGGCTTTCATGATCAGGCGATGAAGATAGGCAAGCCCTTGTTCAAGGCCATGGCCAATCACAAGGACGGCGGCGCGCCGGACGTGATCTCCAGCGATTGCCCGCTGGGCGGCCATCACATCGCCCAAGGCTTTGAGGTCAACAAGCTCGGCGAGGTGCCCCAAAAGCACCCGCTGACCTTGATCCGCACCGCCTACGGCTTGAAGTAATTTTTTGATAGGGGCCAGCCCGTTTTCAATGCGGGCCGGCAAGAAAGGACAGCCATGATGCAAATGACCGGAAAAGTCACCCGTGACAGCCTGATGACCTTGGAGGCCTACAGCAAGTGGCGCAAGGAGCACAAGCCCAGCGTCGTTCAGCACCGCAAGTTGCGCAGCGTTCAGCTCGGCGATCACTTGAACATCCAGTTCGAGAGTGAGCTGACGATTCGCTACCAGATCCAGGAGATGCTGCGCATCGAAAAGATCTTCGAAGAAGAAGGCATCGAGCACGAAATCGAGGCTTACGCGCCGTTGGTGCCTGAAGGCAGCAATTGGAAGGCGACGCTCCTTATTGAGTACCCCGACGTCAATGAGCGCAAGCGCGAACTGGCGCGGCTCATCGGCGTGGAAGACCGGGTGTTTGTCGAGGTCGAAGGCGAAGGCCGGGTCTACGCGATCGCCGACGAAGACCTTGAGCGCGAGAACGGCGAAAAGACCTCAGCGGTGCACTTCATGCGTTTTGAGTTCAACCCGGCGCAGTGCGCCGCCATCAAGGCGGGCGGGGCGGTCAAGCTCGGCTGCGACCATACCAACTATCCGGCGCATGTGACCATCGCCCCTGAGACCTTGGCCTCGCTGGCCGGCGATTTGAAATAAGCCTGCGGCGGCGGTGTGGCCTTCCATTTTGTGGGAGCGCCGCCCCGGCACGATGCGGCGCCTTATCAAGCGCGGCTGTTGTCCGCGCTTAGCAGGCGCGGTGTGCGGATATGCCTTCTTGGGGGCTGCTAGCGCTTTGCGCTTTGCGCAAAAGCTGCCAGACCGCAAGCGCTCACGAACCAGACCGGCAGCAGCGGACTGCTCCGCGCCCCCCTCAATCCATCGTGATCTTGGCGGCCTTGATCGCCTTGGTCCAGTCGACGGTTTCGCGCTCAAGAAGGCGGGTGGTGTCGGCCGGCGGCAGGAAACGCACCTCGATGCCGGCAGCGTCGGCCCTCTGGCGGATTTCGGGCAGCTCCATGGCGCGCTTGAGGTCGGCGCTGAGCTTTTGCAGCACCGGTGCGGGCACGCCAGCGGGCGCGTAAATCGCCACCCAGGACTCCAGCTCAAAGTTGGCCAGACCGGCCTCGCTGATGGTGGGCACCTGCGGCATGCCAGGGTGGCGGCTCTTGCCGGTCACAGCCAGGGCCTTGAGCTTGCCGGACTGGACATGCTGCATGACCGAGGGCGGGGTGGTGATGAAGACCTGGACCTGTCCGGCCAGCACGTCAGCGATGGCCTGGCCCGAGCCCTTGTAAGGCACATGGGTCATACCGGCGCCGGTGTACTGCTTGAAGATCTCGGTGCCGATGTGTGAGACCGAGCCATTGCCCTGCGAGGCATAGTTGAGCTTGCCTGGGTTGGCCTTGGCGTAGGCGATGAACTCCTTGAGGTTGCTCACCGGCACGGATGGATGCACCGCCACCACATTGGTGGCGACCGTCACCAAGCCGATGGGGGTCAGTTCCTTGAGATCCCAGGGCAGTTTGTCCATCATGATGGGATTGGCGATGTGGTAGCCCGAGTAGGACACCAGCAGGGTATGACCGTCCTTAGCAGCTTGCCGTGCCACCAGGCTGTAAGCCAGGTTGCCGCTGCCGCCAGGTTTGTTGTCGATCACCACCGATTGGTTCATCACCTTGGCCAGAGCATCGCCCACCAGCCGGGCCGAGGTGTCGACCAGCCCACCCGGTGGGTTGGGCACGATCAGATTCAAAGGCTTGCTCGGGAAGCTTTGCGCGAACACGGTTGGGCTCAGGGCGATCAGGCCAGTTGCCACCAGGCGGGTCAGGGTTTGGAGGGTCAGGGTCATAGAAAGTCTCTTTTGAAGGGTGTTTTTGTGATCAGCGCATGCCGATGCGAGCATCCGGGCCAAAGATCGGCCCGGCCTCTTTGGGCAGACAACGCCAGTAGGGGGGATGGGCTTGAACCTGCCCCTTGAGGGCAGCCGCGGCGCTCCAGCCCCAGCGTGGGTTGTAGAGGAAGGCTCGGGCCAGGGCGACCAGATCGGCATCGCCGCGCGCCAGCACCGCCTCGGCCTGCTGGGCGTCGGTGATCAGGCCCACCGCGAAGGTGGCCAGGCCCGAGCGCTCGCGCACCGCCTTGGCCAGGGGCACCTGGTATTCGGGGCCAAGCGCAATCTTTTGCAGCGGCGAGACGCCGCCCGAGCTGATGTGAACGAATTGCGCGCCCCGGTCCTTGAGGCGGCGGGCCAGTTCGGCGGTTTCGTCAATGCTCCAGCCGCCGTCGACCCAGTCGGTGCCTGACAGGCGCACGCCCAGGGTGCCGCCGAAGGCGAGGCGCACATCGTCGAACACCTCCAGGGTCAGGCGTATGCGGTTCTCGTACGAGCCGCCATAGGCGTCCTGGCGCTGATTGGCCAGCGGCGATAGAAACTGGTGCAGCAGGTAGCCATGGGCCGCGTGCAGCTCGATGGCGTCGATGCCGATCTCTGCGCTGCGCCGTGCAGCGGTCGCAAAGTCGGCCCGCACCTGAGCGATGCCCTCCAGGCTGAGTGCTTGTGGCGGCGCCTCTTGCGGCAATTGCGGCAGTGGGCTCGGTCCCCATGGCTGCCAGCCACCTTGGTCAAGCGCGATCAGCTGACCGCCGCGCCAGGGCACCTCGCTGGAGGCTTTGCGCCCGGCGTGCCCGAGTTGTATGCACACCGGCATCGGTGGGGCCAGACGGCGCGCTCGCTGTAAATTGTCTTGGAGGGCGGCCGCAGTGGCATCGTCCCACAGGCCCAAGCAGCCCGGGGTAATTCGCCCTTCGCGGCTGACAGCGGTGGCCTCCAGGGTCAGCATGCCAGCGCCGCTGTTGAGCAACTGGGTCCAGTGCGCCAGATGCCAGTCATTGGCCTGGCCCTCTTGGCTGGCGTATTGGCACATGGGGGCGATGACGATGCGGTTGGGCAAGGTCAGCGGGCCCGCTGGGGCTTGGAAGCTATATGGGGAAAAAAGATGACTCACGGCGCAGCAGGGGTGATCGGCAGCGATGGACGCCACCCGATGGGGACTTGGGGTCTGACCCATAATTGTCGGCTTTCCTGCACGTTTTTGCCTGCGCCATGCTTTTTTTGCTCTCGCCTGCCAAGTCTTTGGACTATGAATCTGCCTTGGCCGACCTGCCGCACAGCCTGCCGGGCTTCGTCGACCAGTCCAGCGAACTCATCGATCTGCTGCGCCAGCGCTCGCCCCAGCAGATTGCCGAACTGATGGATCTCTCGGATGCCTTGGCCGGTCTCAATACCGCTCGTTATGAGGCGTGGCGGCCCAAATTCACCGCGATCAACTCGCGCCAGGCGGTGCTGGCCTTTAACGGCGATGTGTACGAGGGGCTCGATGCGCGCAGCCTCAAGCCAGCGCAGCTGGAGTGGGCGCAGGAGCATCTGTGCATCCTCAGTGGTCTGTACGGGGTGCTGCGCCCGATGGACTGGATGCAGCCCTATCGCCTAGAAATGGGCACCGCCTTGCCCAATGCCCGCGGCAAAAATCTCTATCAGTTCTGGGGGCCGCGTATCGCCGAGTACCTCAGGCAGCGGGCGCAGTCGCAGCCCCAGCCGCTGATCGTTAACCTGGCCAGCGAGGAGTATTTCAAGGCGGTCGATCTCAAGACGCTGCAACTGCCGGTGGTGCAGTGCGTGTTCGAGGAGTACAGGGCCGGCAAGTACAAGATCATCAGTTTCATGGCCAAGCGCGCCCGTGGCCTGATGGCGCGCTATGCGATCGAAAAGAAGGTCGATTCGGTCAAAAAGCTCGAGCGCTTCGACCGCGAAGGCTATGCCTACGCGCCCGAGGTCTCGCAGCCGGGTCGCTTGGTTTTCAGACGGCGGCAGGACGGTGCATGAGTCAAGGCTGAGCTGCTACAGACCGATACATCTGCGCAGGGCCGAGGTGACTCGGCCTGCCGTGCGCCAGCCGATACTGGCAAAGGGGCGTCGAGATCATGAGCAATAGCACTACCCAGGACAGCATTTCCCACTCTGCAGGGCCCAGCGTTGAGCAGTGGCTGGCCGAGCAGCGCGCGGCCGGCTTTGACGACCTGAGCCTTTACCGCTCGCTGCGCGATGCCGGCTGGGAGCATCTGGCCGCCTGCCAGTGGGTGGGGCTCAAGCCGGCAGGGGTCGAGGGGGCGCCCCAGACCGCTTCGGCGACTTCATCGACTTTATCAACTGCCCAGCCCGAACGGCCAGTGCCCTGGCCGCTGGGGGCAGGCGAGCAGGCCTGGCTCGATGCCGGCGATCGCAAGGTGCAAGCGTTGGCGGTGATGCATCAGCCTGAGGTGATTGTGCTGGGGCAGTTGCTCGACACCCAGGAGTGCGAAGCCCTGATTGAGGCCGCGCGGCCGCGCCTGCAGCGCTCGCTGACCGTCTCGGTCAAGACCGGCGGCGAGGAAGAAAACATAGACCGCACCAGCCAAGGCATGTTTTTCGAGCGCGGCGAAACCGAGCTGATTGCCCGCATCGAGCAGCGCCTGGCCCGCCTGCTCGACTGGCCGGTGGAAAACGGCGAAGGCCTGCAGATCCTGCGCTATGCCCCCGGTGCTGAGTACAAGCCGCATTACGACTATTTCGATCCGCTGGAGCCGGGTACACCGACCATCTTGCGCCGAGGCGGGCAAAGGGTGGCCACGGTGGTGATCTACCTCAATGAGCCCGAAGCGGGCGGCGCCACCGTTTTTCCGGATGCGCAATTTGAATGTCTGCCGGTGCGTGGCAACGCGGTGTTTTTCAATTACAGCCGGCCCGATCCGTCGAGTCACTCCCTGCATGCCGGTGCGCCGGTGCTGCGGGGCGAGAAATGGATTGCCACCAAATGGCTGCGCGAAGGCCGGTTTGAGTAAGTCCTTGATCGCCAAGGCGCTGCCGGCGCGACAATACCCAGCATGAACACGCCCGAACAATCGGCCCTGGGCAAGACCTCGGCCTACCCCGACCAATACGAGCCCAGCCTCTTGTTCCCTCTGCCGCGTGCGCCCAAGCGGCAGGAGATCGGAATCACCGCCTCACCGCCTTTTATGGGTGCCGATCTGTGGACCGCCTATGAGTTGAGCTGGCTTAACTTGCGCGGCAAGCCGCAGGTGGCGCTGGCGAAGCTGGTGGTGCCCTGCGAGAGCCACAACATTATTGCAAGCACATCCCTCAAGCTCTATCTGGGCAGCTTCAGCAACAGCCGCTTTGCCGATGCTGCCGAGGTGTTGGCCCACTTGAAGACCGACCTGGGCCAGGCGCTGTGGAGCACCGAGGGCTCTGAACCCGCTTCGAGCTCGGTGGGCGTCAAATTGATCGCGCCCGAGGACTTTGACCGCCAGGCCATTGAAGAGCTTGACGGACTGAGCCTGGACCGGCTGGACATTGACTGCGAGCATTACACGCCTGCGCCTGAGCTGCTCTCGGCCGCATTTGAAGAGCAGCCCGTCAGCGAAGTCCTCACCAGCCGTTTGCTCAAGAGCAACTGCCTGGTCACCGGCCAGCCCGACTGGGGCAGCGTGCAGATCAGCTACAGCGGCCCGCAGATTGAGCAGGGCGGCCTTTTGCGCTACCTGGTGAGTTTTCGAAACCACCATGAGTTTCACGAGCAGTGCGTCGAGCGCATCTTCATGGATGTTTGGAGTCGCTGCAAACCAAGTCGCCTTTCGGTTTATGCCCGCTACACCCGGCGCGGCGGCTTGGACATCAACCCGTTTCGCACCAGCCATCCGCAGGCTTTGCCAACGGCGGTGCGTACTGCCCGGCAGTAGTTCGCGCGCGCTTGTAGCCGGCTGAGCTGAGCGCGTGCAGCGAGTCCGGCTTACCATGGTGGCCATGGACGCCATTCGCTCCTTTGCCCGGCAGTTCAATCAGAGCTGCACTTGTTTTTCAATCGACAAGGCGGCGCTGGCCCAGGCCCTGCAGGCCGAGTCGGTGCTGGCCGATTGGTGGCCGCACTGGCAGGACACCCATGCGCATCTGTTTTCCAACTGCGGGCTGTTCGTCAGCGACTCTGAGTTGCAGGCTATGCGGCAGGCGGTACAGGTGCTCAGTGAAGTGATGAGCTTGCCGGCCTGGCAAGGCTACGCCCTGTCGCAGGACCCGCAGTTGGTCCGCATGGCCCAGGGGCCGCGGGGGGTGTTCATGGGCTATGACTTTCATCTCACCGAGGCGGGCCCCCGGCTGATTGAGATCAACACCAATGCAGGCGGTGCCATGCTCAGTCTGGCTTTGGCGCGGGCCCAGCACGCCTGCTGCGATGCGGCGCGCACCTGGATGCGTACGGCCACCGATCTGGGCGCGATGGAGTCGCAGTGGCTCGAGATGTTTGCCCAGGAATGGGCGCGGCAGCGGCCTGACGAGCCCTGGTTGCCGGCTGCGGGCGCGCTGCGTCTGCTGGTCATCGTTGACGAGGACCCGAAGCACCAGTACCTGTACCCGGAGTTCTTGCTGTTTCAAGACCTGTTCAGGCGTGCCGGCATCGTTGCCGAGATCGTCGCGCCCCATGAATTGAGCTGGACCGAGGACCAGCTGCAGCACCAAGGCCGCCGCGTGGACATGGTCTACCTGCGGCTGACCGATTTCGAGCTCAGTCGGCCCGAGCACGCCCATTTGCGCCAAGCCTGGGCCAGCCAGGCCTGCGTGTTCACGCCAGGCCCACAAGCGCATGCATTGCAGGCCAACAAGCGCCACCTGGTGGCGCTGAGCGATCCCGATTTCTTACAGCGCCTTGGACTGTCTGCGCAGATGCGCGAGGTGCTGGCCCTGGTGGTCCCGACCACACTGCTGCTGACGGCCGACAACGCCGAGCACTTGTGGGCCCAACGCAAGCAGTACTTCTTCAAGCCGCTCGCAGGATATGGGTCCAAGGCGGCTTACCGAGGTGACAAGCTGACCCACAAGACCTGGACACACATTTGCCAGTCATCCTACGTGGCGCAGGCCTTGATTGCGCCCAGCCAGCGCATTGTGATGATCGGAGATGAGCGCAAGGCACTCAAGGCCGATGTCCGCGCCTATGCCTACGCCGGCCAGGTGCAGTTGTTCACCGCGCGCCTTTATGAGGGGCAGACCACCAATTTCCGCAGCGAAGGTGGTGGTTTTGCGCCGGTGTTCGTCACGCCCACCTGAGCCCTCTGGCGAGCGGCCTTCAGGCCCCTACAGCAGGGATGGCTCAGCCAAGCTCATCACAGCAGGCGGGTCTGCAGCGGATGCGGCTGTCCTGCTTCTTGGGCAGGGCTCTCCTGATCGACCTTGATCAGAGAGCCCACACGCACACCGAGCAAGCGAAGTCGCCGATTCAGGTTGACTCGCTTGAGCGCCAGGCCCGCGCTCTG
>CANHGF010000033.1 GCA_947460065.1 Comamonadaceae bacterium | reverse complement strand
GGTATGTGACCGATTTTCGGGGCGGATCCAGCGGGGCTGGGTCTGAGTCTGCGGGCGAGGACAAGTCTGACAAGCCGACCGCTGCGTCCCCCGCAGCCGAAGGCGCCAGCTCAGCGCCGGCTGCCGCGCCCGCCGCCGCGCCTGCTGCAGCACCTTCTCCCGCCGCAACTCCTGCGGCCAAGGCTGACTGATGGCCGCCATCCGACGCTGGCTGCTGGCTGGCCTGCTGGTCTTGGTGCCCCTGATCATCACGGTCTGGGTGCTCAACTGGGTGGTCGGCACGCTCGATCAGACCCTGCAGATCCTGCCCGCGCACTGGCAGCCCGATCGGCTGCTGGGCATACATATCCCCGGCTTTGGCGTCTTGCTGGCTCTGGTGATCGTGCTGCTCATTGGTGCCATCGCCAGCAATTTCATGGGCCGTCGCCTGCTGTCCTGGTGGAACGCGCTGCTCGGGCGCATTCCCATCGTGCGGTCCATCTATTCGAGTGTCAAGCAGGTCTCAGACACCCTGTTTTCGGAAAACGGCAATGCCTTTCGCAAGGCTTTGCTGGTGCAGTGGCCCAGGCCTGGGGTGTGGACCATCGCTTTCCAGACCGGCACGCCCGGTGGCGACGTCCTGACCCATTTGGGCGATGATTACCTGAGCGTCTATGTGCCCACCACGCCCAACCCGACCGGCGGTTATTTTGTGATGCTCAAGCGCAGCGACTGCATCGAGTTGGCGATGACGGTCGATGAGGCGCTCACCTATGTCATCTCCATGGGTGTCGTGTCGCCTGCGCCCATCAAGCCCCACTGAGTTTTTCCTGCGCCCTGAGGGCGCGTTTTTTCATTGCGAGTGTTTATGTCTAAGGTTCCCGGCGCTACTCAGATGCGATCCCACTACTGCGGTCTGGTGACCGAAGAACTGCTCGGCCAGACCGTCAGCCTGTGCGGCTGGGTCAATCGTCGGCGCGACCATGGCGGCGTCATTTTTGTGGATCTGCGCGACCGGGAGGGCCCGGTTCAGGTGGTCTGTGATCCGGACCGCGAGCAGATGTTCAAGACCGCAGAAGGTCTGCGCAATGAATACTGCGTGCAGGTCAAGGGCGTGGTCCGCCAGCGTCCGCAGGGTACTGACAACGCCGGCCTCAAGAGCGGCAAGATTGAGGTGCTCTGCCATGAGCTGGTGGTGCTCAACCCCTCGGTCACCCCGCCCTTCCAGCTCGACGACGACAACCTGTCGGAGACCACCCGCCTGACCCACCGGGTGCTCGATCTGCGTCGGCCCTACATGCAAAACAACCTGATGCTGCGTTATCGGGTGGCGATGCAGACCCGCCAGTTTCTGGACGCCCACGGCTTCGTCGACATTGAAACACCCATGCTCACCAAGAGCACACCCGAGGGAGCGCGCGACTACCTGGTGCCCAGCCGCGTCAACGAAGGTCAGTTCTTTGCGCTGCCGCAGTCGCCCCAGTTGTTCAAGCAGTTGCTCATGGTCGCTGGCTACGACCGCTACTACCAGATCACCAAATGTTTTCGCGATGAAGATCTGCGGGCCGACCGTCAGCCCGAGTTCACCCAGATCGATATTGAGACCTCCTTCATGGGGGAGCAGGACATTCGCGATCTGTTCGAGCGCATGATCGTCGACATCTTCAAGACGGTGATGCAGGTCGATCTGGGCACTTTCCCGGTCATGCCCTACAGCGAGGCCATGGCCCGCTTCGGTTCGGACAAGCCCGATTTGCGGGTCGCGCTTGAGTTCACCGAGCTGACCGATGTGATGAAGGACGTGGACTTCAAGGTCTTCAGCGGCCCGGCTACGACCCCTGGCGGCCGTGTGGTTGCCCTGCGGGTGCCTGGCGGCGCTGAGATCAGCCGCGGCGAGATCGACGGCTACACCGAGTTCGTCAAGATTTATGGTGCCAAGGGCCTGGCCTGGATCAAGGTCAATGAGGTCAGCAAAGGCCGTGACGGCCTGCAAAGCCCCATCGTCAAGAACATCCACGATGCGGCGCTGGCGCAGATTCTGCAGCGCACCGGCGCGCAAAACGGCGACTTGATTTTCTTTGGTGCCGACAAGGCCAAGATCGTCAACGACAGCATAGGTGCCCTGCGCTTGAAGGTCGGCCTGGGCGAGTTTGGCAAAAAGAGCGGCCTGTTTCAGGCCGGCTGGCGGCCTTTGTGGGTGGTGGACTTTCCGATGTTCGAGTTCGACGAGGAAGGCCAGCGCTGGAGCGCCGTACACCATCCGTTTACCGCGCCCAAGGACGGTCATGAGGACTGGATGGACAGCGACCCTGGCCGCTGCGTGGCCAAAGCCTACGACATGGTCCTCAATGGCTGGGAGCTCGGTGGCGGCTCGGTGCGTATCCACCGCGCCGATGTGCAGAGCAAGGTGTTCGAGGCACTCAAGATCGGCTCCGAAGAAGCCCAACTCAAGTTCGGCTTCCTGCTCGATGCGCTGCAGTATGGCGCGCCGCCGCACGGCGGTCTGGCTTTCGGCCTGGACCGCCTGGTCACCCTGATGACCGGGGCCGAGTCCATCCGTGATGTGATTGCCTTTCCCAAGACCCAGCGCGCGCAGGACCTGCTCACCCACGCGCCCAGCCCGGTGGACGAAAAGCAGTTGCGCGAACTGCACATCCGGCTGCGCAACCCGCAGCCGGCCTGAGGCCCGCTCTGCCTGGTGGGCCGGGCTCCCGCACCTAGCGGCATGAGCTACAAGCGACCGATTTCGGTGCTGGTGGTGATTCATACGCCCGCGGGTCAGGTGCTGCTGATCGAGCGGGCGCAGCAAGCCGGCTTTTGGCAGTCGGTCACCGGCTCGCAGGACGAGGGCGACTTCGACCTACTGCATACCGCGCTGCGCGAGGTGCACGAAGAAACCGGCATCAGCGCCAGCCGCGAGCAGCTGTGCGATTGGCAGCTGAGCAACGTCTACGAGATTTACCCCACCTGGCGCCACCGCTACGCGCCCGGGGTGATCCACAACACCGAGCATGTGATGAGCTTGTGCGTGCCAGCGGGAACGCCCGTGGCGCTCTCGCCCGCTGAGCACACTGCCTTTGAGTGGCTTGATTGGCGCGAGGCGGCCGATGCCTGCTTTTCACCCTCGAACGCGGAAGCCATCTTGATGCTGCCGCGTTTTTTTGCGCTACGGGCCGATGTCGGCTGATCCGCAGGGCGCAGGCACAATGAAAAGGGCGAGCCAAAACGGCGAGCCGCTCCTTGGCGGCTCGCCGCCCCCATGACCTAGAGCACCGCCGTGCCTGATGCCGTCTCCCGCCGAACAAACTACCGCCTGCTTCAGGGAGGCCGGGAGCTTTTTCCGGCCCTGATCGAGGCTGTAGACGCCGCACGGCACAGCATTCAGTTCGAGACCTATATCTTCGATGTTCACGGTGCCGGGGCTGTGGTGGCCCAGGCGCTGATGCGCGCAGCCGAGCGCGGCGTCAGGGTGCAGGTGCTGGTCGACGGTCTGGGTACCCCCGATCTGCCGGCGCCCTGGCTGGTGCAGCTGCAGGGCGCTGGCGTGCAGTGGCGGGTTTTTGCGCCGCTGGGGCGCTCCTGGGCTTATGCGCGGCTGCTGTTCGCGCCGGCCCACTGGCGCAGGCTGCACCGCAAGCTGTGCGTGATTGATGAGCAGCTGCTTTTTTGCGGCGGCATCAACGTGCTTGACGACCTCTACGACCCCAACCATGGCGAGCTGCAGGCGCCGCGCTTTGACTTTGCGGTGCGGCTCGAAGGCCCGGTAGCGTTGCAGGCGGCGCAGGCCATGGCTTTGCTTTGGACGCGCGTTGAGGTCGGCGACAGCGTGCGCCAGCGCCAGCTCGGCCGCGCCTGGGAGGTCTGGCGAGAATCCACGCAGCGCGGCCTGCATCCGGGTGAACGCCTCAAGTCGGGTGGGCGGGCGCACCTGCTGCTGCGCGACAACCTGCAGTTTCGCAACCGCATCGAGCGCGCCTACCGCAAGGCCATAGGCCAGGCGCGCGAGGAAATCCTGATCTCCAACGCCTATTTCCTGCCGGGCGGGCGCCTGCGGCGCGCGCTCATCCAGGCGGTGGGTCGGGGCGTGCGGGTGCGGCTGTTGCTGCAAGGCCGGTATGAATACTTTATGCAGTACCACGCGGCACGCTCGGTCTACCTGGACTTGTTGCAAGCGGGCGTCGAGGTGCATGAGTACGACACCAGTTTTCTGCATGCCAAGGTGGCAGTGATAGACGGCCGCTGGAGCACTGTGGGCTCGTCCAACCTCGATCCCCTGAGCCTGCTGCTGGCGCGCGAGGCCAATGTGGTGATCGAGGACGAGCGCTTTGCAGCCAGCTTGCGATCTCGCCTGGAGCAGGCGATCACCAGCCATGGGCGCAGTGTGCAACTCCTGGAGTACAGCCGCCGGCCCTGGCGAGAGCGCATCATGAACAAGCTCGCTTATGCGCTGATGCGCCTGGCCCTGTTTGTGACCGGGCACCGCTACTGAGCTGCCATGCGCCAGAGCACCGATCTCATCGTGCAGCGGCCCGAGGGCCTGTACTGCCCCGCGGGCGATTTTTACATTGACCCCTGGCGGCCGGTGGCGCGGGCGGTCATCACCCATGCCCATGCCGACCATGCCCGCCGCGGTCACGGGCACTACCTGGCCGTCCGCAGTGCCGAGGGCCTGCTGCGCGCCCGCCTGGGCGCCATCAGCCTGATGGGCCTGGACTACGGTCAGCGCGTCGTCCACCACGGCGTGGGCCTGTCGCTGCATCCGGCCGGCCATGTGCTGGGCTCGGCCCAGGTGCGACTCGAGCACGGTGGGCAGGTCTGGGTGGCCAGCGGCGATTACAAGGTCGCGGCCGACCGCACCTGCACGCCCTTCGAGCCGGTGCGATGCGATGTGTTCATCACCGAGTCGACCTTTGGCCTGCCGATTTACCGCTGGGCCGACGATGCGCAGGTGTTCGCTGCCATCAATCGCTGGTGGGCGGCCAATGCGGCGCAAGACTGTGTCAGCGTGCTCATGGGCTACAGCCTGGGCAAAGCCCAGCGCCTGCTCAGCGGGCTGGATGAACAGATCGCACCGATCTTGGTACACCCGAGCATCGAAGCACTCAACGCCATCTACCGTGCAGCCGGGGTGAGCCTGCCGGCCACCGAGCCGCTGTCGCGCTGGACCAGCGCAGCGCAGGCCCGGCGCGAGGGCTGGGCCGGGGCGCTGGTGCTGGTGCCACCCCAGGCGGTCACACCGGCGCTTTTGCGGCGCCTGGGCAGTGCGTCCACCGCCTTTGCCAGCGGCTGGATGCAGCTGCGCGGGGCGCGCCGGCGCGCTGGCTGGGATACCGGCTTTGCCCTGAGCGACCATGCCGACTGGCCTGGCCTGCAGTCGGCCATTGCGGCTTGCGGCGCGCAGCGCATCATCGTCACCCATGGCAGCGTGAGCGTGATGGTGCGCCACTTGCAGGAGCAGGGCTTGCAGGCCGATGCTTTCGAGACCGAGTACGGCGTGGCTCATGAAGGCAACGAGGGTCAGGACGGCCATGACGGCCAGGGTAGTGTTGAGCGCCACGCAGTTCCCGAGGCTCACCAGACCCAGCCGCAAGCCAGGGACAGCCTGCCATGAAAGCTTTTGCCGCGCTGTTTGTCGAGCTCGACGCCAGCACCTCGACAGCGGCCAAGCTCGCCGCCTTGCAGGCTTACCTGGCCCAGGCCGATGCGGTCGATGCCGCCTGGGCGGTGTATTTTCTGGCCGGCGGCAAGCCCAGACGCCTGGTGCGCACTGGCTTGCTGCGTGAATTGGCGGCCGAGTTGGCCGACTTGCCGCAGTGGCTGTTCGAGGCCAGCTACCAGGCCGTTGGAGATCTGGCCGAGACCATCTCTCAGGTGCTGCCAGCGGCCGCCGCCGGCGATGAGGCCAGCCTGTCGCACTGGGTCAACCAGCGGCTGTTGCCGCTGCGCGGCCTGAGCGAGCCCGAGCAGCGCCTGCGCATCGCCGAGCAGTGGCAGCAGTTGGACCGGCAGGGCGTGTTCCTTTGGGTCAAGCTGGCCGGCGGCGGCTTTCGGGTCGGGGTGAGCCGGCTGCTGGTGCAGCGCGCGCTGGCTGCGCATGCTGGCCTGCCACCCGGGCTGATGGCTCAGCGCATGATGGGCTATACCGACGGCAGCAGCCAGCCCGATGCCCAGGCCTATCTGGCCTTGATCGCGCCGGTGCAAGAAGGCAGTGCCTCGCCGGCCGGTGCCGGCCAGCCCTATCCCTTTTTTTTGGCCCACGCCTTGCCTGCGCCGCCGGCAGAGGCGGCGCTGGGCCCCCTGTCCGATTGGCAGATTGAATGGAAGTACGACGGCATTCGTGCCCAGTTGGTGCGCCGCGCCGGTCAGAGCTGGCTGTGGTCGCGCGGTGAGGAGCTGATCAACGGGTCTTTTCCCGACGTCCTGGCCCAGGTCCAGAGCTTGCCGGAGGGCACGGTGCTCGATGGCGAGCTCTTGGTCTGGCAGGGCCAGGGGCCGGCGCCTTTTTCGGCCTTGCAGCAGCGGTTGGGGCGCAAGCGGGTGCCGGCGGCCCTGCTGGCCAGCGCGCCCGCGGTTTTTTTAGCCTACGACCTGCTCGAGCAGGGGGGGCAAGACCTGCGCGCTTGCAGTCTGCGCGAGCGCCGCTTGCGCCTGGAGCAGTTGCTGCAGGAAGGCCATGCGGTGCAAAGCTCGCGCCTGCTCCAGGCCAGCCAATGGTCCGAGCTGGAGGCGCTGCGGCAAGGCTCGCGCGAGCGCAGCGTCGAGGGCCTGATGCTCAAGCAACTGGCTTCCCGCTATGGCGCTGGCCGTGTCAAAGGCGAGGGCCTGTGGTTCAAATGGAAGAGCGAGCCCATGGTGGTCGATGGGGTGCTGATCTATGCCCAGACCGGTCACGGCCGGCGTGCCGGGCTGTTCAGCGACTACACCTTCGGCGTGTGGAACCGGCCGCCGGTCAGCGCGCAGGAGGCGCGGGAGGTGGTCGAGGCCATCGCCCGGCGCGAGGCATTGCCGGTTCAGCCCGGTCTGCCGCTGGCCGAGCAGCCGCTGCAGTTGGTGGCTTTTGCCAAGGCCTACTCTGGGCTGAGCGATCGCGAGCTCAGCGCGGTCGATGCCATCGTGGCGCGCACCACAGTCGACAAGTTCGGTCCGGTGCGCAGCGTGCGGCCCAGCCTGGTGTTTGAACTGGCGTTTGAGGGCATCGTGCGCAGCAGCCGCCACAAGAGCGGTATTGCGCTGCGTTTCCCGCGCATGGCCCGCCAGCGCCCGGACAAGCCCCTGAATGAGGCTGGCACCCTGGCCGATCTGCAAGCCCTGCTGCAGGCCGCCGCTGCCGGGCCGGCAGGCTCAGACCCCAAAGCTTGTTAACATCGCCCTCGCTCATGAAACCAAATTCCCATCCGGCTTCCGCGCATGGCGCAGACCAGGGCGTTCCCCTGTCGGTCAAGATCCGCGAGCGCGTTGTGGCGGCGCGCCAGCGCTTCAATGCCAACGACAACATCGCCGACTTTATCGAGCCTGGCGAGCTCGACCGTTTGGTCGATGAGGTCGAACTCAAGATGCGTGGTGTGCTCGAGAGTTTGGTGATTGACACCGAGCACGACCACAACACTCAGGACACTGCCCGCCGTGTGGCCAAGATGTACATCCAAGAGGTGTTCAAAGGCCGCTATGTCAAGCCGCCTTCGATCACCGAATTCCCCAATGCCGAGCACCTCAATGAGCTGATGATCGTTGGCCCGATCCGGGTGCGCAGCGCCTGCTCGCACCATTTCTGCCCGGTCATCGGTCAGGTGTGGATCGGCGTCATGCCCAACGAGCGCACCAATGTGATTGGCCTGTCTAAGTACGCGCGCCTGGCCGAATGGGTCATGGGGCGTCCGCAGATCCAGGAAGAGGCGGTGGTGCAGCTGGCCGACCTGATTCAGGAAAAGACGCAGCCCGACGGCCTGGCCATCGTCATGGAGGCCTCCCACTTTTGCATGGGCTGGCGCGGCGTCAAGGATCTGGACAGCAAGATGATCAATTCGGTCATGCGCGGCGTCTTCCTCAAAGACCCCAATCTGCGCCGCGAGTTTTTGTCTCTGATCCCCAAGAAGACCTCCGAATGAGGCGGCCTGGCCGCGTCGATCTGATCACTACCAGGGCAATGCAATCATGTTGGTTCGTCTGATTTACGCCAGCCGCGCGGCCGCCCCCGATGCCAGCGAGGCCACCGAGTCCATCCTGGCGCAGTCGCGCGCGCACAACCCAGCCAGCGGCATCACCGGCATCCTCTGCCACGGCGGTGGCATCTTCCTGCAGGCCCTCGAAGGTGGCCGGGCCCAGGTCAACGAGCTCTACGGCCATATCCAGCGCGACAAGCGCCACAAGGACGTGGTGTTGCTGAGTTACGAAGAGATCAATGAGCGCAGTTTTGGCGGCTGGACCATGGGCCTGGTGAACCTGGCCAAGCTCAATCCTTCCATCGTGCTCAAGTACTGCGATCGGCCCGAGCTCGATCCCTATGCCATCTCGGGCAAGGTCGCCCTGGCCCTGCTGCTCGAGCTCATGGCCACTGCCTCCATCATGGGGCGGGCCTAAAGCGCCCCCAGGGCAGCTGGCCAGCGCCCGCCGCCCCGCCCAACAGCCTTGTGAACATGCTGCTGGCCGGTTGCGATTTTTCGAGCAGTCCCACGCCGCGCAAGCCGATTGTGCTTGCCACCGGTGGCCTGGACCGCGGCCGGGTGCACCTGGTCGGGCTGGAACGCCTGCCCAGCCTCGAGGCCTATGCCCAGTGGCTGGCGCGGCCTCAGGCCTGGGTCTGCGGCTTTGATCTGCCCTTCGGGCTGCCGCGCGAGTTGGTGGTGCAGTTGGGCTGGCCGACGGACTGGCTGGCCTGCATGCGCCACTACGCCGGCCTCAGCCGCCAAGACATTCGTCAGGCCTTTGCGGGTTTTTGCGACGCCCGACCAGCCGGCAGCAAGTTTGCCCATAGGGCCACCGACAAGCCCGCCGGCTCCAGCCCGTCGATGAAATGGGTCAACCCGCCGGTGGCTTATATGCTGCACGCTGGCGTGGCACCGCTGATCGACGCTGGCGTTCAACTGCCCGGCCTGCATGGCGCCGAGGCGGCCCGCTGCGCCGCGCCGCACAGTACTTCTTGGCCGAGCCGGATCGGCCTGGAGGCCTACCCCGGCTTGCTCGCGCGCGAACTGCTTGGCCCCGGTGGTGAGCGCCGCAGCTACAAAAGCGACGACAAGGCCAAGCAGACCGCCGATCGCCTGATCGCCCGCAAGGACCTGATCACCGCCGCCGAGAACGGCCAAACCCGCCTGGGCCTGCGGCTCAAGCTCAGTCATGCGCAGCGCGACGCGCTGGTCGACGACGCCAGCGGTGATAGCCTGGACGCGGTGCTGTGCCTGATGCAGGCCGCCTGGGCCCAGAGTCAGCACCAGCAAGGCCATCCCTGTCACGGCCTGCCCGCGCAACTCGATCCGCTCGAAGGCTGGATCCTCACAGCCTGAAGCGGCTTGCGATGTTGGGACTCGTGCCTGGAACTGCGCTTGGCCATGTACGGTGGCGCCCCACGGTGTGGCTGGGCTCAGGACTGCTGGCTTTGCTTGGCTTGTTGGACGCGGCCGCGACCCAGATCGAGACGGCCACCGTCACCTATGTCGCCGATGGCGATACCCTCTATGTGCGCGGCTTTGGCCAGGAGCAGCAGGCGGTGCGGCTGCTGGGCATCGACGCGCCAGAGATTTGCCAGGAAGGCGGGCCGGCGTCGCGCCAGGCCCTGCAGTCGCTGCTGCTCGGCCAGAGCGTCACCGTGGCGCGGCAAGGCCTGGACACTTACGGGCGTGAATTGGCCATCGTGTACTGGCAGGGTCAGGATGTAGGGCGCTGGATGGTCGGGCAGGGGCTGGCCTGGTCTTACCAATTTGGCCGCGATGCCGGACCCTACGCGCATGAGCAAGCCGCGGCGCGCTCTGCCCGCCTGGGGCTGTTTGCCCAGCCCGATCCGCAGCCGCCGCACCGCTTCCGGCGGCGCCACGGCAGCTGCAAGACCAGTCCTTGAGCGGCTCAGTTCGTCGCTGTGCCAGGAGGGCGCTCCTGTGCGGCTTGCCTTGTGCGCCTGGCCTGCGCGAGCCAGGCTGCCAGCAGCTCGGCCACAGGGATGGAGCGCGCTGCCGTCAGCGCCAGAGCCGTCAAGGGCAGCAGACGCCAGGGGCGCAGCAAAACCAGGGCTGCGCCTGCGCCGGCGGCCACCGCGATGGTACGGCCCGGGTAGGCGCGTGCGTAGCCCTGCAAGGCAGGTGCCATCAGTTCGAGCACCCCAGAGGCCGGGTGGTCTTGCCACCAGCCGCGCAGAACCGCCCACAGGCTTTCATCCGAGCCCTGCCCGTCGGGTCGGGCGGCGCCTTCGCGATGCGGCGGCGCGTGGCGGCGCATCTGCGTGAGCAGGGCCAGTCGCGTACGCTCCAACCTGGCCTGAGCCCACTCGGCCGCATGGGTGTGAGCCTCGGGCATCATGGCGAGTCCAGTGAGCGCAGCGCCGCCAAGTCTGCATCGAGCTGCGCCCGCAGTTGCGCATAAGCCTTCCAGGGCTGGCGGCGGTTCTCCAGCAGAGCAGCGCCCAGCGCCATCAAGGCCAGCGCACCGGGTAGCAGCACCAGCACCGGGTGGTAGCGATCGAGCAGCAGCGTCAGCATCAGGGCCGTCCCGGCAAATATCGAGGCCAGTGCCCCGCAACCGAGGATGACCAGCCACGCTAGGCTGCGGCCGATGAGGGTCTCGCGCAGGGCTTGGGTCTGCAGTTGCAGCAAGTCGGCATAGGCCAGCAGGTGATCGGCGGCCAGGTCGGGGCGCCGCAGCAAGGCGGCGTAAATCGGATGCAGCATGGATCGGTAGCCTTTCTAGTGCGCGTCAGACTTGCAGCATCGGGCGCCAGACTTGGATGCGCCATCGTCATGAAGGCGCTGTGGGTGTCGGTGGCCAGAGGTTCAGGAGGTGGGCGCCCCGGGCCCCTCCATACCCTGCCGCCGCCCCTAAAGCTTGTCAGCTTAAAACATGGTTGAGCTTTGAAAATAGTCTCATATATGCCAATAATGGTCTCCGAGTGCAAAAGCTGAAAAATCAGTCCTATGGATCAGCTTTTGTCGATCGATTGATTCTTTAATGGTGGCTGCGAGGGAGAAAAGATGATCAGAATAGGTATCGTGGATGATCATGCGATCGTCCGATCGGGGCTCAAGCAGTTCTTTTCGGACCAAGTCGATCTGCGGGTGGTGGGCGAGGCTGCCAGCGGCCGTGAGGCGATTGACCTGGTTCGCAAGGCCGAACTCGATGTGCTGTTAATGGACCTGTCCATGCCGGGGCAAAGCGGCATCGACGCGCTGGCCATGATCCGCGCCAAGGCGCCCGATGTGGGCATCCTCATCCTCAGCGGCTATCCTGAAGAGCACTACGCGGTCAATCTGATCCGCCAGGGTGCCAGCGGCTACCTGAACAAGGAATGCGACCCGGCGGAAATACTCAAGGCCATCCGCGTCATCGCCCTGGGCAAGCGCTACATCACCCCGGCTGTGGCCGAGCTCCTGGCCCAGCAACTCAACCGGCCCAACGATGTGGCCTCGCACGAGCAATTGTCGGAGCGGGAATTTCAGGTCTTTCTCAAGCTGGCCAAGGGCGAGACGGCCGGCGATATTGCCCGTTCGCTGTCGCTGAGCGTCAAGACGGTGAGCACCTATCGCACCCGGGTGATGGAGAAGATGAGTCTGAACTCCAACAGCGACCTGACCTATTACGCGCTCAAGAACAAGCTGATCGATTGATCAGTCGTTTCGCAAGCCGGTTCTGCCAATGAGCTGGGATGGGGTCTGTTTCTAGTCCCTGAAGAATGATTCGGGCGACAATTCCGAGGTGTTCAGGGATCCCTTAGGTTCGATTTGGCTGTCCATCGGCTCACTTGTGCGTCTGTGGGCCGTTGCGCTGTTTTTCTCGAGTGTGGGTGCCTGGGCGCAGGCACTTGCCGAGCCTTTGCGGGCCGATCAGCACATGCGGGTTCTCGGCCCTGCCGAGTTGTCCCTGCTGCGTGATCCGACCGGCCAGCTTAGCCTTGATCAGGTGCGTTCGGGCGCCATGGCGGCGCAGTTTCAGCCGCTCGCTGGCGGTCTGAGACTGGGCTACACGAATGATGTGATCTGGCTGCGCATCTCCTTGGCCCGCCGGGCTGACGCACCGGTGCTGTGGCGGCTGGAGCTGACATCCACCTATATCAACGACGTGCGCTTCTACAGCCCGCAGGCTGCAGGTGCCTCTATCGTCCAGCAGGCGGGAGATCAATACCCCTTTAATCAGCGGCAGCTGCGCTACCGCCGTCCGGCGTTCGAGCTGTCCTTGCCCAGCGCCGCCTCCGAGGTTTATTACCTGCGCGTGCATACCGATTCCAGCCTGTCGGGCCAGTTGCTGCTCAGGCAGTTGCAGGCCTATGAGGACGCGCAGCAAGTCAACACTTTGCTGGTCGGCGGCTTGATGGGCATCGTCGCCATGTGCATGCTGTATTTTCTGCAGGCCTGGGCCGTACAGCGCAACAGGCTTTTGCTGGAGGTGGCCGGCGTGAGCGCCGCATTCGGCTTGGCGGCTATGACCAATATGGGCCTGTTGTCGCAGCATATTTTTCCCCGGCATCCTGCCTTGGCCGATGCATTGCATCCGATATCGGTGGCCTTGTTCTTTCCCTGGCTATGCCTGCTGCTCGGACGAGCCCTGGGCGTGGCGGCGCTTGGCCCCTGGCCGCTGCGGGCACAACTGCCGATCGCAGTGTTGTGCCTGACAGCGGTTTTATCCAGGTTCTTCGATTTGTATGCGACTTTCGGCGGCTACCTGATGATGGCCGGCATGCTCTATGGCCTGGGCTGGATCACAACCGTCGCCTGGCTGACCTGGCGCGTGCGCCGGCGCGGCCTGCTCATCGCTCTGGTTTTAAGCGCATGCTCCTTATCATTTGCCGGCGGTCC
>CANHGF010000032.1 GCA_947460065.1 Comamonadaceae bacterium | reverse complement strand
CATCGCCGCGAGGGCGCGGCTCCCACTCTTACTTTAGTCGGGGCACGCTTTAGGCGCTGGTGGCGTCTAGCTCGCGGTGTCGTCTCAGGGTGTTCCATTGCGCGCCAAAGGCCTGAGCCAGGGCCTCGACCAGGTAGACCGACCGGTGCTGGCCGCCAGTGCAACCGATGGCCACGGTGACATAGCTGCGGTGGTCGCGCGCCAGGGCTTGCAGCCAATGCTGCAGGAAGCCTTGAATGCCATTGAACATGGCATCGACCTCCGTGCTGGCCTTGAGGAAAGCCGCCACCGGCGCGTCCTTGCCGGTCAGCGGCTTGAGCTCGGGGAGATAGTGCGGATTGGGCAGCATGCGCACATCGAACACATAGTCGGCGTCCATCGGTACGCCGCGCTTGAAGGCGAAGGACTCGAAGACCAGGGTCAGGCGCGAACTGGGCGCCGAAATCAGGGCCTTGATCGAGGCCTGCAGCTGCGAGGGCCGGATCATGCTGGAGTCGAGCACATGCGCTTGCTCGCGCAGCTCGCCCAGCAGCTCGCGCTCGAGCTCGATCGCCTCGACCAGCGCGCGGTGCTGATCGGGTTTTTCGACCTGAGACAGCGGATGCAGTCTGCGGGTCTCAGAAAACCGCCGCACCAGGGTTTCGGTGCTGGCATCCAAAAAAATCGAGGTGATGGCCACGGCCTGCGCGCGCAGGGCATGCAGCTGACGGGGCACGATGGGCAGCGAGGCCGCGCTGCGCACATCCATGGCGATGCCGATCTTGCGCGCCCCATGCTGGCGCTCCAGCGCCACAAAGCTGTCGAGCAACTCGGGCGGCAGGTTGTCGACGCAGTAGTAGCCGGCGTCCTCTAGCGCATGCAGGGCCACCGATTTGCCCGAGCCGGACATGCCGGTGATCAGCACCATTTCCATGGGTAAGGTATCGGCGGCTGTCATGGGCTGAGCATCTCGCGGGCATGGGCCAGGCTGGTCTCGGACAGGCGCTCGCCGCCGAGCATGCGGGCAATTTCCTGCACCCGTTGCGGGCCTTCGATCGGCTGCACCCGGCTGGCAGTGCTCTGGCCGCGGCTTTCCTTGCTTACCAGCAGATGGGCGTCGGCGCAGGCGGCGACCTGTGGCAGATGGGTGACGGCCATGACCTGGCGATCGCGGCCTAGCTTTTTCATCAGCTGGCCCACCGTCTGCGCAACAGCGCCGCCCACGCCAGCGTCGACCTCGTCAAAAATCAGCGTCTGCGCCTGCCCCAGGCCGCTGGTGGTCACTGCTATGGCCAAGGCGATGCGTGAGAGCTCGCCGCCCGATGCCACCTTGCCCACTGGCCTGGGAGTGGCGCCGGGATGGCCGGCCACCAAAAACTGCACCTGTTCCATACCGTGCTGCTCGGGTTCGGTCAGCGGCTCCAGGGCGACTTCGAATTTGCCGCCGGGCATGCCCAGGCCTTGCATCGCCGCCGTGATGGCACGCGCCAGTTGGGGGGCGGCCTTGGCACGCGCTTTGGATACTGTTTTGGCCTCGTCGCGGTAGGCCCGCTCTGCCGCCTGACTGGCGCGCTCAAGCGCGTCGAGGTCGGCAGCGGCGTCGAGCCGGCACAGCTCTTGTTCCCAGCCGCCCAGCAGGGCGGGTAATTCTGCCGGCGCGCATCTATAGCGCCGGGCCAGGCTCATCCACAGGGCCAGCCGCTCGTCGAGCTCAGCCAGGCTTTGTGGGTCGAGTTCAGCATGGCGGGCATATGTACTGAGCGAGTGCGCCGCATCCTCGGCCTGGGCCAGGGCGCTGGCCAGGACTTCGGTGATGGGCTCAAAGCGGGGCTCGATCTGCGCCTGCGCCTGCAGCAGGTCTAGCGCTCGGCTGAGCAGGCCAGCGGCATTGGCATCGGCTTGCTGCAGCGCGTCGATCGCGCCCTGCACCGCGTCGTGCAGGGCCTGTGCATGCGACAGGCGGCTGTGCTGTGCATTGAGCTCCTCCCATTGGCCGGCCGCCGGCGCAAGCTTGCTCAGCTCGCCAATCTGCCAGCTCAGCCGCTCGCGCTCGCTCGCCAGCGTCTGCTGCGCCTGTCGGGCTTGTTCGAGGCTGCGGCTGGCCTGTCGCCAGTCCTGCCAGCGCGCCTTGAGCGCATCGGTGGAGACGCTGGCATAGGCGTCAAGCAAGGCCTTGACCTCGTCGGCACGGGTCAGGCTCTGCCAGGCGTGCTGGCCGTGAATGTCGACCAGCCGCTCGCCCAGTTCACGCAACTGGGTGGCGGTGGCTGGGCTGCCGTTGACCCAGGCCCGGCTCTTGCCCTGGCTGTCGACCGTGCGTTTGAGCAGCAGTTCTTCGGCGGTCGCAAAGCCCGCCTCTTCCAGCCAAAGGCGCAGTCCAGCCGGGGCATCGAAGCAGGCCGAGACCTCGCAGCGCGGCGCGCCCTCGCGCACCACGCTGGCCTCGGCGCGCGCGCCCAGGGCCAGTTGCAGCGCATCGATCAGGATGGACTTGCCAGCGCCAGTCTCGCCGGTGAGCACGGTAAAGCCACCGGCCAACTCGATCTCGAGTTGATGCACGATGACGAAATCACGCAGAAACAGGCTCTTGAGGCTCATGGCGGACGGGCTGCAAGCGGCAAAGTGGACGCTGTCGCAAATCGTAAGCGACAGCCGGGGCCTTGTTAAGCGCCCCCTTCATTCCAGTGGAGTTTTCGGCGCAGTGTGTCGAAATAATTCCAGCGCTGCGGGTGCAGAAACCGCACCTGATGGGGCGAGCGCCGCACCACGATGCGGTCGCCGTGCAGCAGCGTGGCCAGTGACTGCATGTCAAAGTTGGCGCTGGCGTCGCGGCCGGCCACCAATTCGATGGCCACCTCGCCGTGGTCGGGCAGCACGATGGGGCGGTTAGACAGGGTGTGCGGTGCAATCGGCACCAGCAGCCAGCCGGCGATCGAAGGGTGCAGGAGCGGTCCGCCCGCCGACAGGGCGTAGGCGGTCGAACCGGTGGGCGTGGCAATGATCAAGCCGTCGGCGCGCTGATTGGCCACAAAACGGCCATCGACCTCCACCCGCAACTCCACCATGCCGGTGGTCGCCCCCCGGTTGACAACCACATCGTTCATCGCGGTGGCTGAAAACACGCAGCGGCCATCGCGCATGACCCGCGCCTCCATCATGGCTCGGGCTTCCTCGGCATATTGGCCCTGTAGCATGGGCCCCAGCACTGCCTGGTAGCCGTCGAGCGGAATGTCGGTGATGAAGCCCAGCCGCCCCTGGTTGATGCCGATCAGCGGTATGCCGTGCGGCGCCAGGCGCCGACCTATGCCCAGCATGGTGCCGTCGCCGCCGAGGACCAGTCCGAGGTCGCATTGCCTGCCGATCTCCTCCACATTGAGTGCCGGCATATCGCTCAGGCCGGTGTTGTTGGCGGTTTCCTTCTCTAGTGCTACTTCGCAACCCTGACGGTGCAGAAAGTGGGCGATGTCCTGCAGGGCCAGGCGCGAGCCAGCGGCCTGGTACTTGCCGATCAGCACAACATGGCGAAAGCGGGAGGTCATGGGTAAATTACATCACAGGGCCAATACCTGCTGCCTCTGCTGTGCCAAGGTCTGCCGGGACGCCGTCCAAGGCGCGGCAGCTGCGGTTTGACAGACTTGCGCGTAAAGGCGCGCAGCTTCGTAGAATCGACCCATGCTCGATGAACGTGCCAAACTGCTGCTCAAGGCCCTGGTGGAACGCTACATCGCCGATGGACAACCGGTGGGCTCGCGCACGCTCAGCCGTGCCAGCGGGCTGGAGCTCTCGCCGGCAACCATACGCAATGTGATGAGCGATCTGGAGGAGCTGGGCCTGATCGTCAGCCCCCACACCTCGGCCGGACGCATTCCGACGGCCCGAGGCTACCGGTTTTTTGTTGACACCATGGTCATGGCCCAGCGCGATCCCCGCGCCCTCGATGCCATGGCCCAGCCCACACTGGCGCCCGATCAGCCGCAGAAGGTCATCAGCAACGCGGCGCAGATGCTCTCGAGCCTGTCGCACTATGTGGGCGTGGTGATGGCGCCGCGCCGCTCTTCGGTGTTTCGGCATATCGAGTTCTTGCGCCTGTCGGAAAAACGGCTGCTGGTCATCATCGTCTCGCCCGACGGCGATGTGCAAAACCGAGTGCTGTTCACCGAGGTCGATTACACCCAGACCCAGCTGATTGAGGCGGCCAATTTCCTGAACTCCCACTATGCAGGACTGGGTCTGGAAGAGGTCAGGGAGCGGCTGAAAAACGAGGTCGAAGCCTTGCGCAGCGAAATTGCCAGTCTGATGCAGGCGGCGGTGCAAGTCGGCTCCGAGGCCATCGAATCGCGCGACGAGGTGATCATCGCTGGCGAGCGCAATCTGCTGACGCTCAGTGATTTTTCCAGCGACATGGGCAGCCTGCGCAAGCTGTTTGACCTGTTCGAACAAAAAGCCCAGCTGATGCGTCTGCTCGACGTCTCCAGCCGCGCTGAAGGGGTGCGCATCTACATCGGCGGTGAGAGCCAGGTGGTGCCCTTTCAGGAGCTGTCAGTGGTCACCGCGCCCTACGAGGTCGACGGCCAGGTGGTGGGCACGCTCGGCGTTATTGGCCCGACCCGCATGCCCTACGACAAGATGATCCAGATCGTGGACATCACCTCCAAGCTGGTCAGCTCGGCCCTCAGCCACAGCCGCTGAGGCAGACTTTTTTTAGTAGCGCCAATGGGCAGGTTCTGCGCCGGCGATCGGCGAGCGGAAACTGCACAGGTGGGGATTGGCCAGATTGCCCAGGTAGACGGTGCGCAGATCCGGCCCGCCAAAAGCCACTGAAGCGGTGTTGCCCAACACGCTCTTGCCGCCAGCGTCGATGTCCTCGCGGGTCAGAAAACCCTGGGCATAGTGGGCGTCGGCGGTGGCGCACAGAGCCGGGTCGGCATCGGCGAGCATCACGCTCGCGCCTGCGCCCGGCACGATGCGCACTATGCGGTTGGACACCACACAAGCCACCCAGACACCGCCCTCGGCATCGAAGGCCAGGCCGTCGGGAAAATCGCCGTCGCTGAACTGATGCACCACCTCCTTGGGGCCCAGCTGGCAGGGGTCCTGCGCCAGGACGCGAAAACGCGAGAGGCGGCGGCCATAGGTTTCATTGACATATACCCATTGGCCGGTGGGATCCATGCGGCATTCATTGGTAAAGGAGATGCCATCGGCCACGATGCGCGCACCATGGCGGTCGATCACCGCGATAAAGC
The DNA here is from genome assembly GCA_947460065.1 of Comamonadaceae bacterium. GTDB lineage: Bacteria > Pseudomonadota > Gammaproteobacteria > Burkholderiales > Burkholderiaceae_C > Polaromonas. The sequence continues at coordinate 7,855 of CANHGF010000032.1, read as the reverse complement.
CGTCAGAGGTCTGCTCGTTAAAGGCGCGCTCGCGCGGCACCAAACGGGTGCTGGCTGAAATCCAGATCCTGCCTTGCAAATCGGTGGTGACGAAGTTGGCATTGCTCAAGGCCTGACCTTCGACCTCCATGATCAAGGGACTGGCATGGTGCTGCGCATCGATGCGCCAAATACCGCCGCCGGTGGCCGGGCTCAGGTTGGCAATCAGGAAGTCGCGCTCGGGCGTGAGCGCGATGCCGTTGGACAAAAAGCCCTCGGGCATGCCCACCAGGGTCTTGCGCGGCTGACCGAGCTGGCGCACCGCGCTGAGTTGGTCCGATACAAAAATCTCGCCCTTGGCGGTGACCACCACGCTTTCAGGCCGGCGCAAATCCTCCCCGACGGCTTGCACAGATGAGATGTCGATTTTTGGGGTGTTCATGGCAGGGTCCTCCACAAGGGGCCGGGCTGGCCACGGCGATCGCATGCCAGACCTCATCCTCAATTGAGCTGTGACTATGCCAGTGCAGCAGGCGTCCGAGACGCAAGTGGCGCAGCCTCGAGTCACCTAGGCGTCGGTCGTGCCAGAACCTGGCCTCAGTCATCCCCGGGCTAAAATCAAAGGTGTGGGGCGTTAGCTCAGTTGGTTAGAGCAGAGGACTCATAATCCTTTGGTCGTCGGTTCAAGTCCGCCACGCCCTACCAAAATCGGCAGGGGACTGTTCCATCAGTCCCCTTTTTTCGTGGCCAAGCCGGCGAGCTGTTGATGCAGTTCGTCGGCCCAGCCTGCCCGGCTCAAGCGGCTTCGTCGACCACCCGGTTGCGCAGCACGCCGATGTTGCTCACTTCCACCTCGAGCAGATCGCCAGTCTTCATGAAGATCTGAGGGTCACGCCGGTGGCCTACCCCGCCTGGGGTGCCGGTGGAGATCACGTCGCCCGGCACCAGGGCGCAGATGCCTGAGACGTAGGCGACCAGCTCGGCCAGGTCCCAGGCCATCAGGTCAAAGCCGCTGTGCTGCATCACCTGGCCATTGAGGCGTGTACTGAGCACCAGTTTTTTGGGGTCGCCCACCTCGTCGGGGGTGACCAGCCAGGGACCGAAGGAGCTGCTGGCGTCGAAGTTCTTGCCTGCAGTGACGCTGTGTTTCTGGTAGTCGCGCACCGAGCCGTCCATGACAATGCTGTAGCCGCCGATGTGGGACATGGCTTGTTCGGGCGGGATGTGGCGCCCGCCTTTGCCGATGAGTATGGCCACCTCGCCTTCAAAGTCAAAGCGATCGGACAGGCGCGGGCGTACGATGGGCTGATCATGGCCGACCAGCGACTGCGGATGCTTGCTGAACATATTGGGATGCGTCAGATCTTCCTTGCCCGCCTCCATTTGGTGCGCCTTGTAGGCCCAGCCCAGGGCGAACATGCGCATATCGCTGCGCGGGTTGACCGGCCGGTAGCGCAGCTCGCTCAAAGCCGCATCCACCGGGCCTTGTGCCAGATGGCGGGCCTGATCGAGCAGGCTGTTTTCAAACAAGGCCACCAGATCGCGGCAGCCAGGGTCCAGGCGCCGGCCCAGGTCCACAAAGCCCCGTTCATTGACCACGCCAAATGTTGGCTTGCCATGCAGCTCTACGCTGGCCAGTTTCATGCATCACCCCTTGAACAAATGATGTGTAAGCATAAGATTTTTTCACCCGCCGCGCCTCGGTATCTCCCCCGACTGCGGGTAAATGCCAGTTGTTCGCAGCGCCTGCCTTCTTAGACTTCGCGCACCCCATCATGGATAGACAGGAGCCTGTTATGAACTCGGATTTTTCGCGTCGCCAAGTGCTGATTGCTGGCGCTGGCGCCGCCTGGTCGGCGGCGGCCTCGGCCCAGGACTTTCCGAGCAAGCCTATCCGCATCGTCGTGCCGCAGGCGCCGGGTGGTGGCACTGACATCCTGGCGCGTAACCTGGCCGCCCGCATGACCGAGCTGCTCAAGCAGGGTGTGGTGGTTGAAAACCGCACCGGCGCCGGCTCCTTGCTGGGTACCGAGTTCGTGGCCCGCGCGCCCGCCGACGGCTACACCCTGCTGATGGGCGGCATCTTCAACATGGTGATGAACAAGGCCTTGGTCAAAAACCTGTCGTACTCGCCGGAGAACGACTTCGTCAGCCTGGGCTATGTGTCGGCCTATCCCTTTGTGCTTTTGATGCGCGCTGACCTGCCGGTCAATTCACTGGCCGAACTCGTGGCCTATGCCAAGGCCAGGCCTGGCAAGCTCACCTACGGATCTGGTGGTATGGGCACGCTACAGCATGTCTGGGGCGCGATTCTCACCAGCAGCCTGGGGCTGGACATGGTGCACGTGCCCTTCAAGGGCGCGGCACCGGCGCACCAGGAGATGATGGCCGGGCGTGTGGACATCATGTTCGACAACATCTCCGCTGCCAAGCCGCACATCCAAGCCGGCCGGCTCAAGGGTCTGGTGGTGTCTTCAGCCCAGCGCAGCGCCCAGCTGTCGCAGTTGCCCACGGTCAATGAATCGGGCTTGACCCGCTTCGAAGGCGAAAGCTGGTTTGGCGTGTTTGCGCCTGCAGCCACGCCGGCGCCGGTGGTGGCTCGGCTGCGCGAGACGCTGGCCTCCATCAACCGCGAGCCTGAGTTCATCGCCCGCGTCGACCGCGATGGCGGGCGCCTGCTCAACATCGCACCCGCTCAGCAGCAGGCCTTTTTGCGTGATGAGATTGATCGCTGGGTGGGTGCCGCGCAACGCTACAAGGTCACCGCCGACTGAAGGCCTGGGCCTTCATGAAAATAAGGCCCGATGGTGGCGCGCTGATGCCCTCACCCTAACCCTCTCCCAGGGGGAGAGGGGACAAGATATGAATGCGCATCCCCGGCGCGATGCTGCATTTGCTCACGACGCCAGCCTTGTGCTGTTGGGACTGGTCCCAATGACCGCCCTGGCGCCACCGGGCGTCTTGACCGATCGTCTGTCGGAGGGCGCCCTGAGGGTCAGCGCGACAGATGGATGGCCATCACCGCTGCCAGCACCGCCACGGCTGCTGCGGTGGCGGCCACTGCCGCAGCGATGACCGCAATCTGTGTGGCTGCTTGGGGCGACTGTTGGGGCGGCTGTACCGCAGGGGCGGGCGGCCGTTGCGGCAAGCGAATTTCTGGGGACACGGGAGCTTGCACGCTCGGCGGGGTACTTGCAGCCGTCGCCTCAACCGCCACCTCAGCGGGCGCCGGCGCAGAGGACGCCAGATCGGTGACCAAGCGGCTGAAAAACTCATCGGCCATGCGGCTGGTGACGCCATCGATCAGCCGTCCGCCGACCTGGGACAGCCGACCGCCAACCTGGGCCTGCGCCGTATAACGCAAGCGCGTGCCCTCGGCCACATCATCGAGCGTGACACGGGCGCTGCCTTTACCGAACCCTGCCGCTCCGCCAGAGCCTTCAAAAGCCAGGGCGTAGGATTGTTCAGGCACCAGGTCGAGCAGTTGCAACTTGCCAGCAAAACGCGCCCGCACCGGGCCAACCGATGCGTGCATGGCCACCCGGAACTTGTTCTCGCCATCGGCCTCAAAGGTGTCGCAGCCGGCCAAGCAGCGTTGCAACACGGCCGGCTCGTTCAGTGCACGCCACACCTGGCTGCGCGGCGCGGCAAGAATTTTTTCTCCCTGGATGTCCATGAGTTGTTCTTCTTTCAGGCCGCGGCCCGCATGCGCTGGCCGGCGAGTTTGACGGCCTCGATGATTTCAGGATATGCGCCACAGCGGCACAGGTTGCCCGCCAGGAAATGCCGAATCTCGTGGTCGCTGGGCTCGCTGTTTTGCCGCAGGAGTTGACGGGCCATGAGGATGAAGCCCGGCGTGCAAAAGCCGCACTGCAGCGCGCCGGCGTCCATGAAGGCCTGCTGCACAGGGTCTAGCTGTCCGTCTTGCTCCAGGCCTTCGATCGTCCCGACCTCGGCCCCTTCGGCATGCATCGCCGGATAGATGCAGCCGGTCACAGCCTGTCCGTTGACCACGATGGTGCAGCAGCCGCACAGGCCTTGTCCGCAACTTTCGCGAGCGCCGTGCAAGCCGCATTCGCGCACGAGCTCCAGCAGGGTATGGTGGGGCTCCACCTGGCGGGAGACGGGTTCGCCATTGAGGCGAAATTGGATCAAGGTGCTGGTCGTGCTCATGGTGTGGAGTCCGTGTTGGCCAGAGGCTCGCCGCGTTGTTCTGCCAGTGCGCGGTACACCGCCTCTGGGGTGATGGGCAGCGACACGATACGCACGCCGACCGCATCGTCAATGGCCTGCGCCATTGCCGAGGCCACGCCAAAGCAGCCGCTCTCGCCCAGGCCTTTGGCGCCGAACGGTCCCGTGCTTTGCTGTGAATCCACGGCCGCATAGCCCATCTGGTGGGGAAGGTCCAGGATGCCTGGAATCTTGTATTCCGAGAAGGACGCGTTGCGCAGCTGGCCCTCGGCGTCAAATTCCATTTTTTCCAGAAAGGTCGCCCCCAGTTGCTGGATGGCAGCGCCAGTGATCTGGGTTTGCACGACCTTGGGGTTCAGGGGCGTGCCGCAGTCGACCACGTTTTCCATGCGGACGATGCGGAACTGGCCGGTTTCGGTGTCGACTTCCACTTCAATGCCGGTTCCACCGACCATCCAGTTGGGGGTGATGTCAGGCGATCGGCCGTCCGCGTCAGGCGATTGGTAGGGCGGGACGAAGCTGCCCGTGCCCACGACGGTACCGGCCTGCATGCCGAACTTCTTCTTGAGCAGCGTCGATATATTGCGGGTGCCCTCGAAGGGCAAACCCACCTCTTGGGCCAGCGCGCGCAGCTTGTCCAGCAAGTCCTGCGCGGCCTGCTTGACCGCATTGCCCATGGAAAAAGTCGAGCGCGAGCCCAGCGTGGCCATGTCGTAGGGCGTGACGTCGGTGTCTGGGTTGACCACGCGGATGTCTTCGGCGCGCAGTCCCAGCACGTCGGCCGCCACGATGGCCATCGCGGTGTCCGAGCCTTGTCCCATTTCGACGGTGGAGATCAGCAGGGTGCAACTGCCGTCGCCGCCGGCTGTGATCGTCGCCACCGAGGTGGTCGGTGCCACCAGCGCTTTGAAGCCCAGGCCGATGCCGCGGCCGCGCCGCACGGTGCCCGTGCCACTGTCTAGAGGTTTGTCCCAATCCATGGCACTGGCCACTTGATCGAGCACCAGGCGCAGCCCAGCGTCCTTGAGGACGGTGCCGGTGGCATGGGGCCTGCCGTTTTCCAGCAGGTTCAGGCGCCGGAAGGCCACCGGGTCCATGCCCAGCTTGTGCGCAATCAGGTCTGCCTGCGACTCATAGGCCCAGACCACCTGGGTGATGCCGAAGCCGCGAAAGGCGCCCGCTGGCGGCAAGTTGGTGTAGACCTGGTAGGAGTCGATGTCGAGGTTGGCGATGTCATACGGTCCGCCGGCAGTGAAGCCTGATTTTTGCGTGACCCGCGGACCGATATCGGCGTAGGCGCCGCCATTCCAATACACCTCGCAGTGGCGGGCGGTGATGCGGCCATCGGCGTCCACTGCGCTGCGGATGCGGAAGGTGGTCGCGTGCTTGGTGACCATGTAGAACTGCTCTTCCATGGTCAGCGCAACCCGCACCGGTCGGTGCGCGATCAGCGCGAGCGCCACGGCCAGGGCTTCGAGTTTGATGTACAGCTTGGCGCCAAACCCGCCGCCGAGCAGTCGCGTTTTGACCTGCACCTGGTTCTCGGCCCAGCCCAGCAAGCGTGCGATTTCCAGACGCACAAACGAGGGACTCTGGGATGCGGTGTGGATGATGATTCGCCTGTCCAGCGGCTGCGCGATCGAGACCATGGGCTCGAGCGGCACATGCACCACCTGCTGCGTGCGGAAGGTGTGGTCAAACACGTGCGCTGCGCTGGCGAAGGCCGTCTTCACATCGCCGTGCCGCAGTCGGTAGTCCAGGGCGACGTTGGTGCCCTTGCGGCCCGCCAGGTGTTTGAGGTCCGGGAAGGTGCCGGCCGGGCGCAGCACGTCATGGACCAGCACGTCCGTGTTGTTGGCCGCCTGAACTTCGTCGAAAACCGCCGGCAGAACCTCGTATTCCACGCTCACCAGGGCGGCAGCAGTCTCGGCGATGTGCACGTCGTCGGACAAGACCACCGCCACCGGCTCACCGATATGGCGCACCTTGTCGATGGCCAGGATGGGCTGGTCGTGGAAGGCCGGGCCGTAATGCGGGTCGGGGATGACCCGCATCACATCTTGTGCGGTCACCACCTTAAAAACGCCGGGGACTGCCGCCGCTGCGCTCGTGTCTATGGACAGGATGCGGGCGTGTGCGTGCACGCTGCGTACGATCTTGGCGTGCAGCATCCGGGGCAGGACCACGTTGTGCGTGTAGTCGGCGGTGCCCGTGACCTTGGAGCGCGATTCGAGGCGATCTATGCGCCGGCCGACCTGGCGCTCTGGAGTGTTCGTGTCATTCATGCGTGGCTCCGACTGCGACGCAGCGCCGCTTCAATGGCCCTGGGCAGGGCGACCCTCAGCAGTTGGCTCTTGTAAGGAGCCGATCCGTGTGCATCGCCCATCAGCGGGGCTTCGGCCACAGCGGCTTGAGCCGCCGCGCGCTGTGCGCTTGCATCGAGGCCGCGCTGTTCCAGGACAGACTGGGCCTGCAGCAGCCGCGTCGGCCTGTCGGTGGCCGCGCCGGTAAATACGCTGGCGCGCTGCACCTGCTCGCCGTTCATCTTAAGCACCACAGCAACGCCCAACGCCGGCCAGTCGTGGGCGGCGCGTGTGGTCATCTTGAGGTAGGCGCCGGGGCCGGCTTGCGGGGGCACGAAGATCCCGGTGACGAGTTCGTCGCGCTGGAGCACGGTTTCGTAGTAGCCGGTGCTGAAATCTTCTGCACGAACCATGCGCTCGCCGCGCGGCCCGCTGATGGCGATGCGTGCTTCTAGAGCCGCCAACACCGGCGGCATGTCCAGGTGCGGGTCGGCATGGCTGATGCAGCCACCCAGAGTGGCGACAGCCCTCACCCGCGCGTTGGCCACGCCGCGCAGCGCCTGCGTCAGCAGCGGCCAGCCCGCGCGAACCGCCGGGTGGCACTCGATGTCCGCCAGCTTGGCCTGCCCGCCGATCACCAGTTCACCACCGGCCTTGACCTCGATGGCCGCATGCTGCTGGCCGATCTTGTGCAGGCTGACCAGCCGCGTCGGTCGCAGCACGCCGGCCTTCATCATCAGCATCACCGCCGTGCCGCCCGAGACGGGCCGGATGCCGGGGTCTTCAGGGTCGAGCAGGGACAGGGCCTCCTCCAAGGAATAGGGAAGCAGGAATTCGAAAGGAGTCATCGCAGCACCTGTGAACAGAGATCGATCAGGGCGGCGCCCACGCGATCGGGAACTTCCAGCGGCGTCAGATGGCGGGCGCCGAGGATCACTTCCATGCGCGAGCCGGCGATCCCCTCGTGCATGGCCTGCGTCATGGCGACCGGGGTGGCGTAGTCTTCCTCGCCGACCAGCAGCAGGGTCGGGACGCGCAGCTGCGCCAGCAAAGGGCGGGCATCGAAGTCGCCCATCATGCGGCAGGCGGCCATGTAGCCCTGCAGCTCATTGGCCACGAAGGTATCGACGCTCGCCTGGACAATTTCTGGGTGGCTGGCGCGAAAGCTGTCGCTGAACCAGCGCGTTTTCTGAAAGTCGACCATGGATGCCAGGCCTTTGGCCTGCGCGTTCAAAGCTCGGTCTTCCCAGTCCTTGGGCGCTGTAGGTCCGTACCAGGCCGTGGTGTCCATCAGCGCCAAGCCCAGGGTCCGCTGCGGATGGCTGCCGGCAAACTGCAAGGCGATGCAGCCGCCCATCGAGGCCCCGCCCACGATGGCGCTG
>CANHGF010000031.1 GCA_947460065.1 Comamonadaceae bacterium | reverse complement strand
TGGGCAGGCGGCGGGATAAACAAAGGGCCCAGGTGGCACCTCCGCAGGCGCTCAACTATAGCCATATTAAGTACAAACCACCCCTGCTTGATTCTGCGCGCTCCCCAGACAGCACAGCCGTTTCGCGATCGCAGTCACACAATTTCCAGCACGCCTGCCGTTCAATAAATTCATCCTTCGGCTCCCATCGGCGGTTTACCATCCCTGCCCATGGACATTCAAGCCCGACATCTCACCGAAGCGGTGCGCGATGCAGCCGCCAGCGGTCGCTGCTTGCGCCTGCGCGGCGGCGGCAGCAAGGACTTTTGGGGCGCGCCTTTGCAGGGCGAGGTACTCGATACCCGCTCTTATGCGGGCATCGTCAGTTATGAGCCTAGCGAGCTGGTGATCACCGCCCGCTGCGGAACGCCGCTGGCCGAGCTCGAAGCTGCACTGGCCGAAAACGGCCAATGTCTGGCCTTTGAACCGCCGCATTTCGGACCGGGGGCGACGGTCGGTGGCATGGTGGCGGCCGGCCTGTCTGGCCCGGCGCGTGCCAGCGTGGGTGCGCTGCGCGACTTCGTGCTGGGGCTGCGCATGATCAACGGACGCGGGCAAGACCTGACGTTTGGGGGTCAAGTCATGAAGAACGTCGCAGGCTACGACGTGTCGCGCTTGCTGGCCGGCAGCTGGGGCACGCTGGGCGTCATCACCGAGGTCTCGCTCAAGGTGCTGCCGGTGGCGCCTGGCGAGGCCACGCTCATGTGCGCAGGCCTGGCGCAAAAGCCTGCGCTGGAGCTGCTGCACCGCTGGGGCGCTCAGCCCCTGCCGCTCAATGCCAGCGCCTGGGTGCACGACAGCAGCGCCAGCCCAAGCCATGACTATCTGTTCGTTCGGCTTCGGGGCGCGGTGGCGGCCGTGCAAGCGGCTGTGCTTCGGATGAGTGCCGATGCACAGGCCCTGGGAGCGCAAGTAGCCCGCATGGACAACGCCGAGGCTGCCGCCGACTGGCAAGCCAGCAGGGAGCAGAGCCTGCCCTTTTTTGTGCCGCCGGCCGACGACCAGTGCCTGTGGCGCTTGTCCGTGCCGCAAACCGCGCCGGTGCTCAATCTGGCCGGGTCGCCCTACATTGAATGGCAGGGCGCGCAGCGTTGGTGGTGGGCGCCAGCCGCAGCAGCGGCCGAGCTGCGCCGCGCCGCGCAAGCTGTTGGCGGCCACGCCACCCTGTTTCGCGCCAGCCGGCTGGGGGGCAAGGACAAATCCGTAGGCGCCAGCGCTCCACTCGATGCCGTGCAACAGGGGATAGGGCGCGAGCTACAAAAACAATTTGACCCGCAGGGCGTCTTCGCCACGGGCCGCATGGGCCTTTAAGGAGCGAATATGCAAACCCATCTGGCTGCCCAATACCAAGACACCGACGAGGGGCGGCAGGCCGAAGCGATTTTGCGCAAATGCGTGCACTGTGGTTTTTGCACCGCCACCTGCCCAACCTACCAGCTGCTCGGCGACGAGCTTGACGGCCCGCGCGGGCGCATCTACCTGATCAAGCAGGTGCTCGAGGGCGAGCAGCCCACCCGTAAGACGCAGCTGCACCTGGACCGCTGCCTGACCTGCCGTAACTGCGAAAGCACCTGCCCCAGCGGGGTGCAATACGGCCACCTGATCGACATCGGCCGCAAGATCGTCGACGAACAAGTGCCTAGGCCAGCGAGCGAAAAGGCCTTGCGCTGGGCACTCAAGGAAGGCCTGCCCTCACCCCTGTTTTCCCCGGCCATGAAGCTGGGCCAGGCGGTGCGTGGGCTGCTGCCGGACAGCCTGAAAGCCAAAGTCCCCGAAGCACGTCCGGCCGGCACCTGGCCCGCAGGCCAGCACAGCCGCAAGGTGCTGATGCTCGGCGGTTGTGTGCAGCCCGCGATGGCGCCCAACATCAACGCGGCCACCGCACGGGTGCTCGACGCCTGCGGCATACAGACCGTGATCGCGCCTGAAGCCGGCTGCTGCGGTGCGGTCAAGTTCCACCTCAATGACCAGGCCGGTGGCCTGGCCCAAATGCGCCGCAACATCGACGCCTGGTGGCCTTGGGTTGAAGAAGCTCAAGTCGAGGCGATTGTGATGAACGCCTCAGGCTGTGGCGTGACGGTCAAGGAATACGGCCACCACCTGGCGGGCGATCCAGCCTACGCCAGCCGGGCGCGGCGCATCAGCGAACTGACCCGTGACCTGAGCGAACTTCTGCCCGACCTGGTGCCCCTGCTCAAGGCGCGCATCAAACCCGAAGCACTGCAAGCTGCCGGCTTGCAGGCCTATCACCCGCCCTGCACACTGCAGCACGGCCAGCAGCTCAAGGGCGGGGTGGAAAAGCATCTGTCAGAACTGGGCTTTCAGGTCAGCGTCGCGGCCAGCGAGGCGCACCTGTGCTGCGGCTCGGCCGGCACCTACTCGGTACTGCAGCCGGATATTTCAAAAACGCTGCGCGACCGCAAGCTCGGGCATCTGAATCAGGGCCAGCCGCAGACCATCATCTCGGCCAACATTGGCTGTATCACCCACCTGCAAAGTGGCACGGCAGTACCGGTGCGCCACTGGGTGGAAGTGCTCGATCAGAGTGTGAGCGCATGACCGCCGCCTGCATTTCCCATGGCTTGGGCAGGCTGGCCGCCTTGACTGCCGCCCTGAGCATGGCACTGGCCGGCTGCGCAGCGCCCGCGCCCCAAGCGCCTGCCCCCAGGCCGGTCACACTGGCCAATCCAGCCGCTGTAGCTTGCGTGCAGGCGGGCGGGCGTCTGGAGATCGAACGCACATCTGCCGGCGAGCGCGGCATTTGCCTGCTGCCGGACGGTCTGCGCTGTGACGAATGGGCCTGGTTTCGCAAGGAAGCCGGCGCCTGTTGTGCCACAGGCGCGACGCCAAGTACATCGGGCATCAAGGCCTGCCGCTGAGGGGCTGGCGATCGGGTGCCGGGCTCGACGCCCAGCACCAGGACGCAGACTTTTAACCCACGTGCTTGGCAAAAAACGCCAGCGTGCGCTCTAGCGCCAGCTTGGCTGCCGGCGCGTCCCAGGAGCCGCGCTGGTCGCAGTTAAAGCCGTGGTCGGCGGCATAGACATGCACGTCGGTGCCCGGCTGCGCCTTGGCAAAAGCCTGCACCGATTCCATCGAAATCCAGTGGTCCTTCTCGCCAAAATGGGCCATGACCGGGCACATCGGCGTGCGGGCCGTCTCAGCCGGCGTGGTCACACCGCCGCCATAGTAGGAGGACGCAGCGCTGACGCCTTTGACCGCGCAGGCGGTACGCCAGGTTAGCAGGCCGCCCCAGCAATAGCCCACCACACCGACCTTGCCGGCGCGTGCGGCATAGGCCACCGCCGACTCGATGTCGATCATCACGCCGGGGGCCGGCAGCGCCTCGACCGCCGCTTTCAGGTCTCTGCCGGCGTTCATGTCATCGCCGGTGTAGCCCAGCTCCACCCCTTGCTTGACGCGGTGAAAGGTGGCAGGCGCCACCGCCAAATAGCCTTCGGCCGCATAGCCGTCAACCACCGCGCGGATGTGCGAATTGACGCCAAAAATCTCTTGCAAGACCACCACCGCGCCGCGCGCCTTGCCGGCGGGTTCAGCCACATAGGCGGGGAAGCTGAAACCGTCGGACGATGTGAGTTGTACCAATTGACCCATGATGCGAAGCCCTTTCCTTGAACCACCAATAAAAAATATGCCCCCAGGGGCGCGAAAGATCAAAACCCCTTCATTGTGCAGCCAGTCGACACTGCAGGAATTCCAGTCGATCCTGGCCCCAGAATATCTCGCCGTCCACCACATAGCTGGGCGCGCCGAACACGCCCGCTGCAATGGCCCGCGCCGTGTTGGCCTCATAGGCTTGCTGCACCTCGGCCGAGCGCGAATCGTCCAACCAAGCAGCAGGAAGGCCTTGCTCGGCCAGCAATTGCGCAAGCGTGGCCACATCGGCAATATTGCGCTGCTGGGCCCAGACGGCGGCGAAAACCGCGCCGCTCAGTGCCAGCGCAGGGACAGTTCCACCGGCTTTTTCGGCCGCGATGATCAATCGGGCCGCATCGTCGCCCGAGACCGGAAAGAAAGTCGGTTGTAGGTGCAGCGGCATGCCCAGGTGTTCGCTAAAGCGACGCAACTCCACCAGCCGATAGGCCTGTCGCTGCGGCGCCCGCTTGGGCAGGGGCAAGCCGCCCGAGGTGGCAAAGACCTGGCCGAAATCGGCGGCAAGCACTCGCACTGCGGCGCCGGCTGCCTGCGCCATATGCACAAAGCGCTGGTGGCCCAAATACGTCCAGGGGCTTTGCGGGGTGAAGTAATAGTCGATGCTGAGCATGTAGCACTCCTTGCCGGTCCGTTCAAGGAACCGCGTAAGAGCGCGATTCTGGCAGAGCAGGCCCATTCACGCTGAGGCCGCCGGTTTGCCACAATCGCGGCTGAGCCATCTTGCTCCCCGCATCAAACAGGCCCGCGACCATGAGCGACCCGGTTTTTGACTACATCATCGTTGGCGCCGGCACCGCCGGCTGCCTGCTGGCCAACCGCCTGAGCGCCGATCCGCGCAAGCGGGTGCTGCTGATCGAGGCCGGTCGCAAGGACGACTACCACTGGATCCACATTCCCGTGGGCTATCTCTACTGCATCGGCAATCCACGCACTGACTGGCTCTACAAGACCGAGCCGGCGCCGGGCCTGAACGGACGCAGCCTGCGCTACCCCCGCGGCAAAGCCCTGGGCGGCTGCTCGAGCATCAACGGCATGATTTACATGCGCGGCCAGGCGCGTGACTATGAGCGTTGGGCCGAGCTCACCGGCGACGAGGCCTGGCGCTGGCAGCAGGTGCTGCCTGACTTCATGCGCCATGAAGACCACTACCGGCTTGACGAGGGCGCTGCACCGACCAGCCCGCAATTTACCGCAGTGCATGGCCACAAAACGGGCCGGGACGGCGGCGAGTGGCGGGTGGAAAAGCAACGCCTGCGCTGGCAGATTCTGGACGACTTTTCGCAGGCCGCGCAGCAGGCGGGCATTCCCGCCACCGACGATTTCAATGCCGGCAACAACGAAGGCGTGTCCTACTTCGAGGTCAATCAGCGCAGCGGTTGGCGCTGGAACACGGCCAAGGCTTTTTTGCGCCCGACCTGCTACGGCAGGCCCAACTTCGAAATGTGGACCCATGCGCAGGCCAGCGAATTAGTGCTGCAGGCCCAGGACGACGGCCAGCAGCGCTGCACCGGTGTACGAGTCTGGACCGGCACTGGACAGGTCGAGGCCCAATTGTCTGAAGGCGGCGAGGTGCTGCTGAGCGCCGGCAGCATAGGCTCGCCGCAGATCCTGCAGCTATCGGGTATCGGGCCTGCCGATCTGCTGCAGCAGCATGGCCTTGCAGTGCGGCACCATCTGCCCGGTGTGGGGGAAAACCTGCAAGACCATCTGCAGATCCGGGCGGTCTACAAGATACGGCCGCCACGCGGCGGCCAGGCCACGCTCAACACCATTTCAGCCTCGGCCTGGGGGCGGCTCAAGATCGGCCTGGAATACGCACTTCGACGAACCGGCCCCATGAGCATGGCCCCATCGCAGCTGGGCGCCTTCACCCGCTCGAGCCCCGAACTGGCCTGGCCTAACCTCCAGTACCACGTCCAGCCGCTGTCTCTGGAGGCCTTTGGCGAGCCACTGCATCCCTTCGACGCCTTCACCGCCAGCGTCTGCAACCTCAACCCCAGCAGCCGGGGCAGCGTGCGCATACGCAGCGCCGACTTCAAGGACGCACCGCTGATTGCCCCCAATTACCTCAGTACCGACGAGGACCGGCTGGTGGCAGCGCAATCGCTGCGCCTGACCCGACGCATCGTGGAACAAAGCGCGCTGGCGCGCTGGCAGCCCGAGGAATTCAAGCCTGGGGTGCAGTACCAGAGCGATGAAGACCTGGCCCGACTGGCCGGCGATATCGCCACCACCATCTTCCACCCGGTGGGCACCACCCGCATGGGCCGAGCTGACGATCCGATGGCGGTGCTCGACTCACACCTGCGGGTGCGCGGCGTGGCCGGCCTGCGGGTGGTCGATGCCGGCGCGATGCCCCGGATCACCAGCGGCAACACCAACGCACCGACGCTGATGATGGCCGAAAAGGTGGCTGGCTGGATCCGCAGCGGCGACTGAAGCTGCCGCCTATGACCCGGGAAACTCCCGAGGCCAGGCCTGGCAGGCCGCACTTATAGTGCGGCCCATCGAAGCAGCAGCCCCCAGGGCCAGCCGCTTGCGAGGAGCCGAGGAGACAGCGATAAAAGTCTGACCGATCAGACCACGCCCAGAAGCACCAAAACACACTGCGAGACAAGATCACAGCCGCGCCCAACAGGCCAGGCTGAAAAAGCGCCGGTCACCCCCGGCGCTTTTTTTATGGCCGCGGGGGCACACGCCGCCGATGGGGCCGGTGCGAAAATTGATTCATGGAATTGCTTTTCGTGGCCGCCGCCGCGCTCTTGGCCGGCTTTGTGGACGCCATCGTCGGTGGCGGCGGGCTGGTGCTGGTGCCTGCGCTGTTTGCCGCCTTCCCCCTGGCCCACCCGGCCACGCTGCTGGGCGTCAATAAAAGTGCGTCCGTGTGGGGCACTGCAGTGGCCACGGTGCAGTATTCACGCCGGGTGCAGATGCGCTGGCAGGCCCTGCTGCCAGCAGCGGCCCTGGCTCTGGTGGGTGCACTGGCCGGCGCCTGGCTGGTCACGGTGGTCTCGCCTGAGTTTTTGCGCAAGCTGCTGCCACTGGTGTTGATGGCGGTGCTGGTCTATACCCTGCTCAAAAAGGAATTGGGGCGCGAGCACAAGCCCTTGCGGCAAGGCAGGCGGGAGGCGGCGACAGCCGGCGCCATCGGCCTGGCGATGGGCTTTTACGACGGGTTTTTCGGCCCGGGTACCGGCAGCTTGCTGGTCTTCCTGTTCGTGCGCGTCCTGGGCTACGACTTTCTCAATGCCTCAGCGGCCGCCAAGCTGCTCAACACCTGCAGCAATTTCGCAGCGCTTGGGCTGTTCGCCTTCAAAGGCCATGTCTGGTGGCATTACGCTCTGGTGCTGGCCATCGCCAACGTAGCTGGCAGCCTTCTGGGCACGCGGCTGGCGCTCAAACACGGGGCCGGTTTTGTGCGCGCGGTATTCGTTCTGGTGGTCAGTGCGCTGATTCTGCGCACCAGCTACGACGCCTTCCTGCGCTAGCCGGTCTGATCAAGCCTGCGGCCGCACGCTGACCTCACCGCTGCTGACCTCCACCAGACCGGCCGCCGTTTGCAGACGCAGGGCAGCGCCGGCACTGACGCCACAGGCCAGCCCCTGGCGGCCGTCGGACAAACTCACCGCGCGTCCTTGCAGCAGGTCCAGGCGCGCAAAACGCTGGGAAAAAGCGCTCCATCCCTGCCGCTCGAACTGCAGCACATCGCGCACCAGAGCCGGCGCCAGCGCGCCCAGCAACTGCGGCGCGCTGACAGGCGCCACCGCCTGCAGCCAAGCCGGCGCGACCGACGGCGCTGCAGCTGCGGCCTCATCGGCGGCCGGCGGGATCCAGCCCGGCGCAGGCTCCTTGATGTTGATGCCCACGCCCACCACTGCATAGCGCTTCTCGCCCAGGGCGGCGGTCTCAATCAGGATGCCGCCCAGCTTGGCCTGGCCCAGCCAGAGGTCGTTGGGCCACTTCAGGCCCACCGTGCTCGCGCCCAGCCCCGCTAGGGTCTCGGCCACGCTCACGCCGACGGCCAGCGACAGGCCGGCCCAATCGGCCGGTGCCAGCGGCAGGCCGAAAGAGAAGGTCAGACTGGAGCCTGGCGGGCTGTGCCAGCTGCGGCCCAAGCGCCCCCGACCGGCGCTTTGCCGCTGGGCTACCAGCACAACGGGCTCGGCCCGGCCGCTGCGGCAGCGGCGCATCAGCTCGCTGTTGCTCGAATCGATCTCGGGCAGGATCTCGACCGTCAGGCCCGGCAGCAACGGCTCAGCAGCCAGCCAGATGGCCTCGGCCGGCCAGTGAGTGGGCATGTCTGCGGGCCGGGCGGGGCCATCGGGCTCTGACACGGGAGCAGCCGGCCGCGCAGCGCTCAGCGGCGGCGCTTGGGGGCCAACAAGGTACCGCGGCACTGGGGCGCGCCGCACCAGCAGGGGTACTCGGCCTTGAGCTTGGGCGTGTAGGGCGCGTCGATCACCAGGCCGTAGTCATAAAACAGCTCCTGGCCTGCACGGATCTTGCGCAGTGTCTTGATGAAGATGCGTCCTTCTTGCTCGTCGGCCTCGCAGTTGGGGGCGCAGCTGTGGTTGATCCAGCGCGAGGAATTGCCGCCGTGCTTGGCATCGATCACCCGCTCTTCGTCAATATGAAAGTAGAAGGTGTGGTTGGGATCTTTCGGATCATGCGGATGGCGGCGCAGCGCCTCCTTCCAGCTGATCAGCTCGCCCACATATTCAATCAGCACCTCGCCCTTGGCCAGGTCCTGCACAGCAAACACCCCTTTGCCGTGCACGCCAGAGCGACGCGTCTGTATGCGTCGGCCACTGACGAGCGATTTCTTGACGGGAGCCACGGGTGCGGAGGACTTGTTTTTGGGCACGGCGATTTTTTTGCTATGGTTAATTTGTGCAGGCGCGTGCGCGTGTGCGCGTGCGCGCGAGGGGGCATTGTAGGGGTCACTGGGACCCCACCCTGCGCGACGCAAGCCAGGCAGCGGCACCCCAGGCCGCTCCACGGGAAGACAGACTATGACGACGAAGACTTTGGTAATTGCAGAAAAACCCTCGGTGGCGCAAGACATCGTGCGGGCTTTGACACCCACAGCGGGCAAGTTCGACAAACACGACGAATACTTTGAGGGTCCGGACTGGATCGTCACCTCGGCCGTGGGCCACCTGGTGGAGATCCAGGCGCCCGAGGAATTCGACGTCAAGCGAGGCAAATGGAGCTTTGCCCACCTGCCGGTGATCCCGCCTTACTTTGACCTCAAGCCCATCGACAAGACCAAGGGCAGGCTCAATGCCATCGTCAAGCTGGCCAAGCGCAAGGATGTGGGCGCCATGGTCAATGCCTGCGACGCCGGCCGCGAGGGTGAGTTGATCTTCCGGCTGATCCAGCAGTACGCCAAGTCCAGGCATCCGGTCAAGCGCCTGTGGCTGCAGTCCATGACGCCGGCAGCCATACGCGAAGGTTTCGATCGTCTGCGCAGCGACAAGCAGATGCTGCCGCTGGCCGACGCCGCCCGCTGCCGCTCCGAGGCCGACTGGCTGGTGGGCATTAACGGCACGCGCGCCATGACCGCCTTCAACTCGCGCGACGGCGGCTTTTTCCTGACTACGGTCGGCCGGGTGCAGACGCCCACCTTGTCGGTGGTGGTTGAGCGTGAAGAAAAAATCCGTCAGTTCGTCAGCCGCGACTATTGGGAGGTGCATGCCAGCTTCCTGGCCGAGGCGGGGCCATACAGCGGCAAGTGGTTCGACCCCAAATGGAAAGCGCCCGCAGACAACGGCGAGGAAAAAGACAAGGAGCTGCGCGCCGACCGCCTGTGGAGCGAGGCCGAGGCGCGGGCGATCGTGCAGGCGGTACGCGGCAAGGCCGCCAGCGTCAGCGAAGAGTCCAAACCGACCACCCAGGCCTCAGGCATGCTGTTCGACCTGACATCGCTGCAGCGCGAAGCCAATGGCAAGTTCGGGTTTTCAGCCAAGACCACCCTGGCCTTGGCGCAAAGCCTCTATGAGCGGCACAAGGCCCTGACCTACCCGCGGACCGACTCGCGCCATCTGCCCGAGGACTACCTGCCGGTGGTGCGCCAAACCTTTGAGATGCTGGCCGACAGCGGCATGCGCCACCTGGCGCCGCACGCGCTGACCGCGCTCAACGGCAACTACATTCGACCCAGCAAGCGGGTGTTTGACAACAGCAAGGTCTCAGACCACTTCGCCATCATCCCGACCACGCAGGCGCCCAGCGGCCTCAGTGATGCCGAGCAAAAGCTTTACGACTTAGTGGTGCGCCGCTTCATGGCGATCTTCTTTCCAAGCGCCGAGTACATGGTCACCACCCGCATCTCGCAGGTGCTCAGTCACCACTTCAAGACCGAAGGCAAGGTGCTGGTCAAGCCGGGCTGGCTAGCGATCTACGGTAAAGAGGCAGCCGAGGAAGTGGCCGACGCCAAGGAAGGCGACAAGGGCCAGCCGCTGGTACCGGTCAAACCCGGCGAGCAGGTGCCGATCGAACACACAGAGGCCAAGGGGCTGAAAACCCGGCCCCCGGCACGCTATACCGAAGCCACCCTGCTGGGAGCAATGGAGGGTGCGGGCAAGCTGATCGAAGACGAGGAGCTGCGCGAGGCCATGCAGGAAAAAGGCCTGGGCACGCCGGCGACGCGCGCCGCCATCATTGAGGGACTGCTCAATGAGAAGTACCTGCTGCGCGAAGGCCGCGATCTGATCCCCACCGCGAAAGCCTTCCAGCTCATGACCCTGCTGCGCGGGCTCGGCGCCGAGGAGCTATCTCGCGCCGACCTCACCGGCGAGTGGGAGCACAAACTGGCGCAGATGGAAAAGGGCCAGCTCAGCCGCGAGGAATTCATGGCGCAGATCAAGGCCATGACCGAGAAAATCGTGGCCAAGGCCAAGGGCTACGACAAAGACACCATCCCCGGCAACTACGCCACCTTGCAAACCCGCTGCCCCAATTGCGGCGGCGTGGTCAAGGAAAACTACCGCCGCTACAGCTGCACCGGCCCGGACGGCGCCAGCGAGGGCTGCGGCTTTTCCTTCGGCAAGACGCCGGCTGGACGCACCTTTGAATTGCAGGAGGTCGAGCAGTTCCTGAGCGATCGTCGCATCGGCCCGCTCGATGGCTTTCGCTCCAAAGCCGGCTGGCCCTTTACCGCTGAGATGGTCATCAAGTTTGATGAAGACAGCAAGAATTACAAACTCGAATTCGACTTCGGCAACGACGATGCGGCGCAAACCGGCGAGCTGGTCGACCTGAGCGCCAGCGAGCCACTGGGGGCTTGCCCCAAATGCGGCGCAGCGGTGCGCGAGCATGGCAAAAACTACATCTGCGAAAAGTCGGTACCCACAGCGCAGCAGCCCACGCCGAGTTGCGACTTCAAAAGCGGGCAGATCATCCTGCAGCAGCCCATTGAGCGGGCGCAGATGCAAAAACTGCTGAGCACGGGCAAGACCGACATGCTCGACAAATTCGTCTCCAGCCGCACCCGTCGGTCCTTCAAGGCCATGCTGGCCTGGGATGCCGAAGCGGGCAAGGTCAATTTCGAGTTCGCGCCCTCCAAATACCCGCCGCGCAAGACGGCCGCCGGTGCGGCAAGCCGCTCAGCGGCGCCAGCCAAGGCCGTGCCAGCCAAAAAAGTAGCTGCAAAGAAAGCGCCTGCCAAATCGAGCCAAGCGACCAAAGCGGCCAAGCCTGCTGCTGCCAAAGCGCCCCGCCAGGCCAGTGCGGCCTCGCTCAAGCAGCCCAGCGCGGCCCTGGCGGCGGTGATCGGCAACAGCCCGGTCGCCAGGCCGCAAGTGATGAAGGCGCTGTGGGACTACATCAAGGCCCATGGGCTGCAAGATGCCAAGGACAAGCGTCTGATTAATGCCGACGCCGCCTTGCTGCCGGTATTGGGCAAGCCGCAGGCCAATATGTTTGAGCTCGCCGGCCTGATCGGCAAGCACCTGGGCTAAGGCCGAAGCCCTATTTCTGTGGGAGTGCCGACCTCGGCGCAATGGAGCCTTTCATCGAGGGCATCTTCGCCGCGAGGGCGCGGCTCCCACCTCCAGGGGTCGAAAGCCGGTAGGGGTATGGGTTTGGTTATGGGTGTGGGAGCCGCGCCCTCGCGGCGATCCGGCGCTTGGTCGAATGCCCTATCGCGCCGGGGCGGCGCTCCCACGCCCCCATCATCCGGCGCAGATCTGATCAGCCTGTCGCCCTACCCTCAAAACGCACGGTGACGCGAGTGCCGGGCAAGGGCGGCGGGTGGCCGCAGGCATCGACGCTGACCTGAGCGCCATGCTGGCGCGCGATCTCGGCCACGATAGCCAGGCCCAGGCCTGAGCCGTCGACATTGGTGCCGAGGGCGCGGTAAAACGGCTGAAATACACGCTCGCGTTCGTCCTCGGCGATGCCCGGGCCGGTATCTTCCACCAGCAGCACCAGCGAGCCGCTGAGGCCGTCGACCAAAAGCTGTGCCGTCACCTGCCCACCTTCGGGCGTGTAGTTGATCGCGTTGTCGATCAGGTTGCGCACCATTTCCTTGAGCAAGGTGGCGTTACCCTCCAGAAGGCTGGCGGCCTGCCCGGGGGGCGGGCCTTCATAGCCCAGGTCGATGCGCTTGTCCAGGGCGCGGGCCAGCGACTCCTGGATGGCTTCACTGACCACCTCCACGAGATCAACCCGGGTCTTGGCCAGGCTACGGCCGGTGGTCTCCGCGCGCGCCAGCGCCAGCAGCTGATTGACGGTGTGGGTGGCGCGCACACTGGCGCGGCCGATTTGCTGCAGTGACTTCTTGAGCTCCTCGGTATCAGACTGGCGCTGCGCCAGATCGGCTTGCATGCGCAGGCCGGCCAGCGGCGTTTTGAGCTGATGCGCCGCGTCGGCCAGGAAGCGCTTTTGGGTGCTCAGAGACACCTTGAGCCGACTGAGCAGGTCATTGATCGAAGACACCAGCGGCGCCACCTCCTCGGGCACCACCGACTCGTCGAGCGCGCTCATGTCATCGGCCTTGCGCGCGCGAATGCGCCGCTCGAGCTGCGCCAGCGGGCGTATGCCGCGCACCAGTGCCAGCCACACCAGCAGCACCGCCAGCGGCAGGGTGACGAATTGCGGCACCATCACGCCCTTGACGATCTCGGTGGCCAGGGTCTTGCGCTTTTCAAGGGTTTCTGCCACCTGAATCAGCACCAGCTCAGGGGCGGGGGTGTCAACCGTCGCCCAGGTATAGGCCACCCGCACATCCTGGCCCTGCATCTGGTCCTCCCGCAAGCGGACTTCGCCATCGACAGGCTGATTTTCAGGGGGCGGCGCGGGTAGATCATGCTCACCGGCCAGCAGCTCACCCTGACTGCGGCGAACCTGGAAATAGATCTGATCGCTGTCGTCGGCGCGCAAGATCTCGCGCGCCGGTGCCGGCAGTG
>CANHGF010000030.1 GCA_947460065.1 Comamonadaceae bacterium | reverse complement strand
TGTTGCCCGATATGGATTTTGGGCCGGACGGTTCGGTGTTCGTGCCCTTTTTTGGGGTTTCAGCGGCCACCGTGCCGTCTTTGGCTCGTTTTGCCCGCCTGGGGCGGGCAAAGGTGGTGCCGGTGATCGCGCGCATGACCGATGCCGGCTACGACATCGAGGTTTTGCCCGCCTGGCAAGACTATCCCAGCGGGGATCTGCAGGCCGACACGGCGCTGGCCAATGCCCGACTGGAGGAGTGGATTTTGACCATGCCCGCTCAGTACTACTGGGTGCACCGGCGCTTTAAAAGCCGGCCACCGGGCGAGCCTGCGGCCTATTGAGTTGCTGCCTATTGAACTGCGCACTATTGGAGTTTTGGTTGCACAAAGCGGGCGATTTGCTCAATCACCAGCGCGCTGTGTTCATGGACGATCCAGTGCGAAGCATTTGCCACGCGATGCACTTGCAGCTGCGGCACATGCTCTTGCAAACCTTCGAGCAGGCCGGGCAGCAAAGCCTGGTCGCGCAAACCCCAGATCACCAGTGTGGGCACCTCAACGCGACCCAGGGTTGGCGCCAGAGCGGGCCGGCCTTCGGGCGGCTGCGGGCGCAGCGGCGTGGCCGCGTAGTAGGCGCACGGCCCGGCCAGACCGCCGCCCTCGCGCCAGCAGGCCCGGTGCTGCGCCTGCATCGATTCATCGAGCCAGCTGCTGTCCTGGTCGGTCCCCATGCCCCTGAGCAAGGTCCAAAGGCGTCTGAAATCGTCCTCGGCCAGTTTCTGCGCCGCGTCGGGGCGGGCCAGGAAGTTCATGTAGGCGCTGGCCGCCTGCTGGGCCGGCGATTGCGCCAGTTCGCGCGCAAAAATCAGGGGGTGCGGCGCGTTGAGGATCACCAGCCGCTGGAGCAACGCGGGTTCTTGCGCCGCCAGATTCCAGGCGATGGCCCCACCCCAGTCGTGGGCCACCAGCGCGGCGATGCTCGGGCCGCCCAGGGCGCGGGCCAGTGCGCTGATGTCTTGTACCAGATGGCGCGGGCGGTAGGCCTGCACGTCAGCCGGCGCGCTCGAACCGGCATAGCCGCGCAGGTTGGGCGCGATGCAGCGGTAGCCGCCATGGCCTGGCTGGCTAAAGTGCCGCAGCAGGTCGTCCCAGACAAAAGCCCCCTGCGGAAAGCCGTGCAGGAACAGCATGAGGGGCCGACCTGGCTCGCCGGCGGCGCGGCAGGCCAGGGTGATGCCATGAGGCAGCGTGAGATCGAACCGCTCGATGCCGGTCATGCCGGGTCTGCGGCCGGGATTTGCGGATGGATCCAGTGCCAAAGGGTCTGTGCGGCCTGCTCGACGCCCTGGCGTTTGAGGGCGGAAAACATCTGAACCTGGCCCCCGCCGGCCTGAAGCTGCACGATAGACAGCGCCCTGGCCGCTTCGCTGCGGTTGAGCTTGTCGGCCTTGGTCAGAAGCACCAGGAAATGCAGCCCTTGCTCTACCCGCGGCCGGATCACTTCGAGCAAGATGTCGTCGAGTTCGGTCAGTCCCAGGCGCGCATCGCACAGCAGCACCACCGCGCGCAGGTTTTCCCGGCTGACCAGGTAGTTGGCCATGACGCGCTGCCAGCGCAGCTTGGCCTGCTTGGGAACGGCCGCATAGCCATAGCCCGGCAGGTCGGCCAGGACCGCGTCGGTCAGGCTCTGCTTGCCCAAGGCGAACAGATTGATGCTTTGGGTACGGCCAGGGGTCTTGGATGCGAAGGCCAGGCGGTGTTGCTGGGTCAGGGTGTTGATACAGGTGGACTTGCCCGCATTGGAGCGGCCCACAAACGCGATTTCGGGCAGGTCCAGGGCTGGTAGGTGTTCCAGTTGGGGCGCGGTGGTTAGAAAGCGGGCGGTGTGGAGCCAGCCCAAGGCCACCTTGGGGTCGACGGGGCCTTTGTTGGGCTGATTCATGGGAGGGCTGCTCGGTGGGAAATTCGGTCGCCGGCCGAGGGTTAGGGCGCGCCTACTGGGGGTCCGATTGGGACCAGGGTCAGGCAGGATTCTCGGTCATTGTAAAATCAGGCGTTTTGCTGCGGATCGATCTCTGGATTGCACTCTGCCTAAGTTACCGCCATCACTCCAAAGTGTTCTTATGAAGCTGCCCGCCTCTTTTCTCCTGGCCGCCCTGTTGGCCCTGTCGGCATCCGTGACCCTTGCTCAAGGCAGTGCGGCGAAGGCACCGGCCAAACCTGACCTGGTTGCTGGCGAGGCCAAATTCACCGCTGCCTGCGCGGCTTGTCATGGTGCAGACGGTAATTCGGGCTCGCCTGCCAACCCCAAACTGGCTCAGCAGCACCCGGAGTACCTGGTCAAGCAGTTGATGGAATTCAAGTCCGGCGTGCGTAAAAACGCCATCATGCAGGGCTTGGCCGCTGGCTTGTCCGATGAGGACATGAAGAACATTTCTTTCTGGCTGGCCAGCAAGAAGTCCAAACAGGGTTTTGCCAAGGACAAGGAATTGGTGGCTCTGGGTGAACGTATCTATCGTGGTGGCATCCAGGACCGTCAGATCGCGGCCTGCGCCGGTTGCCATAACCCGACTGGGGCTGGCAACCCGGCCCAGTATCCGCGCCTGAGCGGCCAGCATGCCGATTACACGGCGTCGCAATTGACCGCTTACCGTGACGGCGGTCGCGGCAACAGCCTGCAGATGAGCCAGGTGGCGGCCAAGCTCAACGATCGCGAAATTCGCGCCCTGGCCGACTACGTCGCTGGCCTGCGCTGAACGGTCAAAGGGCTTGGATCAACAGGCCTATTGCCCATCGGGTTTTGCTGCTGAGGTCTCGGACAGTTACAGTCAGACCTATTGCGCCGGACACCCGCCGGGCACGACAATCATGACGAGGCGGGCCTTTCTTGGTGAAAGGCCCGTTTTTTTTGGCAAGGACAGCCGCTTGTGCGAACTGTGCCACCATGGGGGCTGATCACGCGTGAGTGCCAATACCGCTGAAATCGAGAGCCTGTCGGTCGCAGGCGCTGGGCGAGGCTTGGTCGAGTTGCTCTCGTCCATGCGATTTGCCATTTCGCTGCTGACGGTGATCTGTATCGCCTCGGTGATCGGCACTGTGGTCAAGCAGGCCGAGCCGGCGGTCAATTACGTTAACCAGTTTGGCCCCTTTTGGGCGCAGCTCTTTGGCAAGCTCAACCTCTACACGGTCTACAGCGCCTGGTGGTTCCTGCTCATCCTGGCCTTTTTGGTGCTCAGCACCTCCTTGTGCATCGCGCGCAACACGCCCAAGATCCTGACTGACCTGAAGGCTTACAAGGAAAATATCCGCGAACAAAGCCTCAAGGCTTTCCCGCACCGGGCCGAAGGCCGGGTGGCGGCGCTGCCGCAGCAGGCGGCCGAGGAGCTCGGGCAGGCCCTGGTTAAGGGCGGTTGGCGGGTCAAGCTTCAGCAGCGCGAGGCGGGCTGGATGGTGGCGGCCAAGAAGGGCGCGGTCAACAAGCTGGGCTACATCGCAGCGCACAGTTCCATTGTTCTGGTCTGTGTGGGCGGCCTGCTCGACGGCGATCTGATGGTGCGGCTGCAGATGTGGTGGGGTGATAAGGCCGTCTTCAGCGGCGCTGGCATGATCGCCGACGTGCCAGCACGCCACCGCCTGAGCGCTTCCAACCCAACTTTTCGCGGCAACATTTTGGTGGGTGAAGGTACCCATTCGAGTACGGCCTTGCTCAGCCAGCCCGGCGGCGTGTTGCTGCAGGACTTGCCTTTTTCCATCGAGCTGCGTAAATTTATCGTGGAGTACTACTCCACCGGGATGCCCAAGCTGTTTGCCAGCGAGATCGTCATCCACGACAAAGAAACAGGACAGGCTCTGCCCCAGCGGGTTGAGGTCAATCATCCGGTGCGCTACCGCGGCATCGAGATTTACCAGTCCGGGTTCGACGATGGCGGCTCGCGCGTGACCTTGCGTGCCCTGCCCATGGCCTCGGCCATCGAGCCCTTCGAGATTGCCGGCACCATCGGCGGCTCGGCGCCCTTGACCAACGGCCGAGAGAAGATGACGCTGGAGTTCACAGGTCTGCGCGTTATTAATGTGGAGAACCTGGGCAAGACCCCTACCGATCCGCGCCAGGACGGCGAGTCCCGTATCGGTCATGCCATCGATCAGCGATTGGGCGCTGCCAACAAGACCACCGCGCGCAAGGAACTGCGCAATGTGGGGCCCAGCGTCAGCTACAAGTTACGCGATGCCGCTGGCCAGGCGCGCGAGTACAACAACTACATGCTGCCGGTGCGGCTGGACAACGATCCCGACACTGTGCCCATCTTTTTGTTGGGTGTGCGCGAGACGCCGGCCGATCAGTTTCAGTACCTGCGCATCCCTGCCGACCCGGAAGGAGACAAGCAGACGTTTTTGCGCACCCGCCAGGCTTTGCAGGACCCTGCTTTGCGACAGGAGGCGGTACGCCGCTATGTGCGCCAGGCCATTCCCGCCGAGCGCAAGGACATGGCCGAACAACTCAGCGCCTCGGCTCTGCGGGCCCTCAATTTGTACGCCGGTGCAGAGCCCTCAGGGGCCGCATCGGGCCCGGGCAAACCCAGCGCTGGCTTGCAGGCCATATCAGACTTCATGGAGGCCAATGTGCCGCAGGCCGAGCGCGAGCGGGCCAGCGAGGTCCTGATACGCATCCTCAACGGCGTACTTTTTGAACTGGTGCAGATCTCACGCCAAGCCGCCGGCCAGCCCTTGCTGGAGCCGAACCAAAAGACGCAGAACTTCATGGCGCAGGCGGTACTCAGCCTGTCGGATGCGTTTGCCTATCCGGCCCCGATGAGTTTTGAGCTCAAGGATTTCGAGCAGGTGCAGGCCAGCGTGTTCCAGGTAGCCCGTGCTCCCGGGCGTAACATCGTTTATCTGGGTTGCCTCTTGCTGATTCTGGGGATTTTTGCCATGCTGTATGTGCGCGAACGGCGCTTGTGGATCTGGCTGTCTCCGGCCGAAGAGGGCGGAGAAAGTCGGGCCACCATGGCCTTGTCCAGCAACCGCAAGACGCTCGACGGCGACAAGGAGTTCGAGCATTTGAAAGAACGACTATTGCAGGGGTCTACATGAGCAGCACATTGGGGCGGGGCGGCATCGTCTTGCGTGAAGGCTATTTTTCTCGCCGGGGCATCGCAGAGTGGATTTTTGCAGCTCTGGTGGTCGCAGGTGGGCTGTTTGCCCTGCTGAAGTATCAGCTCGCCATGGACGGCTATGAAAAAGCCATCCTGCTCGGACTGCTGCCCTGTGCCGTCTGGCTGGGCTGGTTCTGGCGGCCTTTGCAGACCCTGATGGTGGGGGTCGCTGCGGTAACGCTGCTGGCCATTGCTTCCTATCAGGGCGATCTGGCCCGCGCCGAACAGGTGTTCTGGCTCAAATATTTTCTGTCCAGTCAGTCAGCCATCCTCTGGATGTCGGTGCTGTTTTTCATGAGTACCGTGTTTTACTGGCTGCCGGTGGTGATCAAGGGGCAGGGCGCTTCGTTTGAGTTGCTGGGTTCGCGCCTGGCCTGGGCGGCTGTCGTCATGGCGCTCATAGGCACCATGGTGCGCTGGTACGAAGGCCACCAAATGGGGCCCGACATTGGCCATATTCCGGTCAGCAATCTCTACGAGGTGTTCGTGCTGTTTTGTTGGATGACAGCACTGTTTTACCTGTATTTTGAGTCCCAGTATCAAACGCGCAGCCTGGGTGGTTTGGTCATGTTGGTGGTCAGCGCGGCAGTGGGTTTTTTGCTCTGGTACACCCTGGTTCGTGAGGCGCATGAAATTCAACCCTTGGTGCCCGCGCTCAAGAGTTGGTGGATGAAGCTGCATGTGCCGGCAAATTTTGTGGGTTACGGCATGTTTTCCCTGTCGGCCATGGTGGCTCTGGGATATCTGATCAAGCAGCAGGCCGAGCAGACCCGCTGGCACAAGCTGGCGCCGCTGTGGCTGCTGGGGCTGCTGCTGTGCCTGGTGCCGCTGGTGTTTCGCAAGTCGTCCTACGAGGCCGGCGGCATGTACTGGGTGGGCTACCTGGCGGTCTCGGGCATGGTGGCTGCCATGATGGTGCTGGCCCGCCGTCCGATTGCTGCGCGTCTGCCCAGCTACGAGGTCATGGACGATGTGATGTACAAGGCCATTGCGGTGGGCTTTGCCTTCTTCACCATCGCCACCGTGCTGGGTGCCCTGTGGGCGGCCGAGGCCTGGGGCGGTTACTGGAGCTGGGACCCCAAGGAAACCTGGGCGCTCATTGTCTGGCTCAACTACGCAGCCTGGCTGCACATGCGCCTGATGAAGGGCCTGCGTGGCACGGTGGCGGCTTGGTGGGCGCTGGCGGGACTGGGGGTGACGACCTTCGCTTTCCTGGGCGTCAATATGTTCCTTTCGGGTCTGCACAGCTACGGCGAACTCTGAGAGCCCCAAGGGCTGTGGGCGGATCGGGCCTGACAGGGCTTTGCTTCACTGGGTTATTGGCTTGCCTGTCTAATCGGGTTTTCTTCTTGATCGGGAGTTGTTGCCATGTTGATCCGCAGTGATGACAGGGACTTGAACCACAAGGCGAGCAGTGAAATCACGCCGCCTTCGGCTTACAGCAACCGCCGTCAGTGGTTGGGGCTGTTGGCCAGCGGTGCTGCGGGCACTACTTTGGCTGGCTGGGCTGCGCGCGATGCCCGCGCTCAGATGGCCGTCCCGGCCCGCCCCGGCAAGCTTGCTGCATTGCCCTCCGTGGCCTCCCAGCTGCCCGGCGCCGTCACCATGGAAAAGCTCACCAGCTACCAGGACGCGAGCACCTATAACAATTTCTACGAATTTGGCACCGACAAGGCCGATCCGGCGCGCAACAGCAGCCGTTTTCAGACCAGCCCTTGGAGCGTGAGCGTCGAGGGCCTGGTCAAGCAGCCGCGCACTTTCGCACTCGAAGACTTGCTCAAGCTCAGTGCCCAGGAAGAGCGCATTTACCGCCTGCGATGTGTCGAGGGTTGGTCCATGGTGATTCCCTGGGTCGGCTATTCCCTGTCGCAGTTGTTGCGCCGGGTTGAGCCCTTGGGCAGCGCCAAATTTGTGGAATTCATCACCGCCGCCGACAGTCAGACCATGCCTTTCGTGGGCTCGGGGGTGTTGGAGTGGCCTTATGTGGAAGCGCTGAGGTTGGACGAGGCGATGAACCCCTTGGCCTTGCTGAGTTTTGGCATGTACGGCGAAGTCCTGCCCAAGCAAAACGGCGCGCCAGTGCGCCTGGTGGTGCCCTGGAAGTACGGCTTCAAGAGCGGCAAGAGCATCGTCAAGATCCGCCTGACCGAGCAGCAGCCGCGCACTGCCTGGGTCAAGTCTGCGCCGCAGGAATACGGGTTCTTCTCCAACGTCAATCCGAACGTGGATCATCCACGCTGGAGCCAGGCCACTGAGCGACGCATTGGCGAAGACGGCTTGTTTACAAAGAAGCGTAAGACCCTGATGTTCAACGGCTACGAGCCGCAGGTCGGCCAGATGTACGCGGGCATGGACTTGAAGAAATTCTATTGAACGCTGGCCGCTGACTTCGGCCATGAACACCCTCCTGCTGCATCCGGCGGCCCGGCCGCTGGCCTTCCTGCTTTGCCTGTGTCCGTTTGTCTGGCTGCTCTTCCTGGTCCTCTCCGATGGTTTGGGCGCCAATCCGCAGGAAGCCCTGATACGCGCCACCGGCGATTGGGCGCTGCGGCTGATGTGCCTGGCCCTGGCCGTCACGCCGCTGCGCCAGGCACTGGCTCTGCCCGCGCTGGCACGCTGGCGGCGCATGGTGGGGCTGTTTGCGTTTTTCTACGCCAGCATGCATCTGCTTAGCTATGCGGTGTTTGACATGGGCCTGGACCTGTCCGATATCTTGACCGACATCGTTAAGCGGCCGTTCATTTTGGTGGGCACGCTCACATTTTTAATGCTGCTCCCTTTGGCGGCCACCTCCTGGAACGGCGCGGTGCGGCGCATGGGAGCGGCGCGCTGGAAAAAGTTGCACCGACTGGTTTATCTGGCGGCCTTGACCATGCTGCTGCACTTTTTCTGGATGCGGGCGGGCAAGAACAATTTTGCCGAGGTGACCGTCTATGCCGCGGTTGTGGCGGTGCTTTTGGGCTGGCGGGTCTGGCAGCGCCGCCTTAGGGCCCGGTAGGTCAGTCCCCGGCCTTAGTTTTGAACCAGGCTTTCGTGCTGCATCTGATCGGCAGCGCTTTCGCGCCGACGGATCAGGTGGGCCTGCTCGCCGTCGACCAGCACCTCCGCCGCCCTTCCCCGGGTGTTGTAGTTGCTGGCCATACTCATGCAATAGGCGCCGGCTGATAGCACCGCCAACATATCGCCGCTTTCGACTTGCAAATTGCGATCGCGTCCTAGCCAATCGCCGCTTTCGCAGACCGGACCGACCACGTCGTAGTTGATGCCTGTGCCTTCTCTTGGGCTGAGCGGCACGATCTGGTGATAGGCCTGGTACATGGCGGGCCGGGGCAGGTCGTTCATGGCCGCATCAACGATGCAGAAATTCTTGTGCTCGCCAGGCTTGAGGTAGAGCACCTCGGTCAGGCAAACGCCGGCGTTGCCCACCAGAGAGCGGCCCGGCTCGATCATCAGCTGCTTGCCGCCGTGACCGCGCGCGTCGATGCGTCCGAGCAGCTCGCGCCAGAGCGCGTCGGCCGCCGGCGGTGTGTCGCCGGCATAGTCGATGCCTAGGCCGCCGCCAAAATCGATGTGCTGCAGGGCAATGCCGGTGGCCTCAATGGCCTCGACCAAATCGAGCACCCGGTCCATCGCGTCGAGATAAGGCGTGGTCTGGGTGATCTGTGATCCGATGTGGCAGTCGATGCCCACCACCTGCAAGCCTGGCAGGCGGGCGGCGAGCTGGTAGACCCGCAAGGTGTCTTCATGCGCAACGCCGAACTTGTTGTCCTTGAGCCCTGTCGAGATGTAGGGGTGAGTCTGAGGGTCCACGTTCGGATTGACGCGTATGCTGACCTTAGCGCTTTGCCCCAGGCTGCTGGCCACCTGCGAAAGGCGTTCGAGCTCCGCTTGGCTTTCCACATTGAAGCAGCCTATGCCCACCTCCAGCGCCCGCCGCATCTCCTGCGCGGTCTTGCCCACGCCGGAGAAGATCACCTTGCTGGCATCGCCTCCGGCGGCGATCACCCGCTCGAGTTCACCGGCCGAAACGATGTCAAAGCCGCAGCCTGCCCGGGCAAACACCTGCAGCACGCCCAGGCTGGAATTGGCCTTCATGGCGTAGCAGATCCGCGCTTTGCGGCCGGCAAAGCCGCGCTCATAGGCCGCCAGGGCCTCCAGCATCGCTGCCTTGGAGTAGACAAACAGCGGCGTGCCGTAGCGCTCGGCCAGCCGAGCAAGCGGTACCCCTTCAATATGGAGTTCGCCCTGACGGCGGTGCACAAAGGGATGGCCGGGCAGCGATGCGGAAGGGGCAGGGGCGTTCATGAGACGGCGGGCTTGCGCGTGAGGGGGGTGATGCACCAGTGCGGGAGCTGGCCTTTACGGCTTGGCTGACGATGGGCTTGGCTCAGCCTTGGGCTTGGCCGCAGCGGCGTTGCCGGGCTTGGTCACGGGGCCAGGCAGGGGCTCAGGCAGGTAGAGAGCGCCTTTTTGACCACAAGCGGCCAACAGCATCAGGACCAGCCAGGCACCGATGCAGCGCTCAAGCCCTAAAATCTGCCATCGCCGCTCTGACTTTCTCTTCATCGGCCGATTGTAATGACCGACCTTGAATACCTGGACCAAGCTGAGGTTCTGTTGCTAACGGTGGAAGCCGCTTGTGATCGCATCAATGAACTCAGCAATGTGGACATCGACAACCAGCGTACTGGCGGCATGGTCACCTTGACCTTTGCCAATCGCAGTCAGATCATCATCAACCTGCAAAAGCCGCTGCACGAGGTCTGGATGGCTGCGCGTGCCGGTGGCTTTCACTACAAGTTCAGCGCAGACCGCTGGCTCGACACCAAGGACGGCAGCGAGTTCTTCAGCACCCTGAGTCGCTGCGCCAGCCAGCAGGCCGCACAAACCTTGCAGTTCGCGCCCTGAGCTCAATCCGTATGTGGCCCCGGGGTTTGATCACTGCCGGAACAGATTGAGAATACTGCGCCTTTCCTCGGTGGCGGGGGAGGTTGGCGTGGCCTCGCTGGCCTTGCCGTCTACGCCCAGGCTGCTCACCCCATTGCCGCGTGCGAACTCCTCGTAAAACCACTCACCGCCGACATTGATCACGCCCGGCGGCACCGGGATGTCAGTGACTGGCACGGACTTGAGGGCGTGCTCCATGTAGCTGATCCAAACCGGCAGACTCAGACCGCCACCGGTTTCGCGATCGCCGAGCTTGCGCGGCTTGTCGTAACCCATCCAGACTCCGGCCACCACAGTGGGCTGGTAGCCGACAAACCAGGTGTCAATCGAGTCGTTGGTGGTGCCGGTCTTGCCGTACAGGTCGGGCCGTTTGAGCTGAGCCTGGGCGCGGGCAGCCGTGCCCGAGCGGGTGATTTCCTGCAGCAGGCTGGACATGACGAAGGCATTGCGCGCATCAACCGCGCGTTGGCTCTCATCGGGCACCGGGGTCGGCGTTTCCACCAGCACCCGGCCCTGCTGATCGGTGATGTGCGTGACCAGATAGGGGCTCACGCGCAGACCGCCGTTGGCAAACACCGCATAGCCCGACACCATTTGCAGGGGCGTGACCGAGCCGGCGCCCAGGGCCATGGTCAGATAGGCCGGGTGTTTCTCAGCTTCAAAGCCGAAACGGGTGATCCATTCCTGTGCGTTTTGCGCGCCGACCGCCTGCAGCACCCGGATCGAGACCATGTTCTTCGATTTCTTCAGGGCGGTACGCAAGTTCATCGGCCCTTCGAACTGCCCGTCGTAATTCTTCGGCTCCCAGGGCTGCCCCCCAGTCACGCTGGCATCGAAAAACAGGGGGCTGTCGTTGACCACGGTTGCCGGCGTCAGGCCTTTTTCAAGCGCAGCCGAGTAGACGAAGGGCTTGAAGCTCGAACCCGGCTGGCGCCAGGCCTGGGTGACATGGTTGAACTTGTTTTTGTCGTAGTCAAAGCCGCCGACCAAAGCCCGCAAGGCGCCGTCGCGCGGGTCCATTGCAAAAAAAGCGCCCTCTACTTCGGGTAACTGGGTGATTTCCAAAGTACCTTTGAGCGACTTGGCCACGCGAATGATGGCGCCTGGACGTATTTTGATATTGGGCGGCGCCTTGTCGGCCAGACCCGACTGCACGGGCTTGAGGCCCTCGCCAGTGATCTCGATCGTCTCACCATTGCTGCGCACGACCAGGACCTTGCGCATGCTGGCTTCGAGCACCACCGCTGACATCAGGTCGCCGTTGTCCGGATGATCGGCCAGGGCGTCGTCGATCACGTCGTCGGCCTCCTTGGGGTCTGCCGGGAGCGTGAGGAATTTTTCGGGGCCACGGTAGATCTGACGGCGCTCGTAGTCCATGATGCCCCTGCGCAGGGCTTTATAGGCGGCGGCCTGATCACCGGCACGAATGGTGGTGTAGACGTTGAGGCCGCGGGTGTAGGTGTCGGCCCCGTACTGTGCATAGACCAACTGCCGGACCATTTCAGCCACATATTCTGCATGCATGCGATTGGGGTCCGAGGGGCTGCGGATCTTGAGCTCCTGCGCCTTGGCCTCTTTGGCCTGCACCGCAGTGATGAAGCCGTTGTCTTGCATACGCTCAATGATGTAGAGCTGGCGCGCACGGGCGCGCTTGGGGTTGGCGATCGGGTTGAAAGCCGACGGTGCTTTGGGCAGGCCTGCCAGCATGGCTGCTTCAGCGATGCTGATGTCTTTCAGGGGCTTGCCGAAGTAGCTTTCGGCCGCCGCTGCGAAGCCGTAGGCGCGGTTTCCGAGAAAAATCTGGTTCATGTAGATCTCTAGGATCTGATCTTTGGTAAGCAGGTGCTCGAGCTTGAAGGTCAGCAAGATCTCGTAGATCTTGCGGGTGTAGCTTTTTTCGGCTGACAGGTAGACATTGCGCGCCACCTGCATGGTGATGGTGGAAGCACCCTGGCTCTTGAAATTGCGCACATTGGCCAGCCCGGCGCGGATCACGCCCAGGTAGTCGACGCCGCCGTGCTGGAAAAACCGCGCATCTTCGATGGCCAGCACCGCATCCTTCATCACCTGCGGGATGTCCTTGATGGCGGTAAAGCTGCGCCTTTCTTCGCCGAACTCGCCGATCAGCACCTTGTCGACCGAATAAATGCGCAGCGGCAGCTTCGGCCGGTACTCGGCGAGGTCGGAGACGTCAGGCAGCTTGGGGTAGGCGGTGGCCAGCGCAACGGCCACCACCATCAGCACGCCCAAGGCCGCTGCGCCCAGCAAGCCAAACGCCCAAACGGTCAGGCGCAAAGCCAGTTGCTTGGGCGTAGCGGGTGCAGAAGGGGGAGTTGGCGTCGTCGTGGGGTGGGGCATGGAAGTACCGGCACAGGCCGAGCTGGCCGGTTTTCCCATTATAAAAAGCAAAAGCCACCCAGAGACGGTCTCAATTCAATGATGCGCTGCGATCCCAGGGTCCTTGGGTTAACACGAATTAATAGAGATGGGCCCATGCCTTGTTAGCCTTTTGGCGAGAACGGTCCCTGTTTCGGGGTTGCTGCAAGTCCTTACGGCGGGAGCGCTGACCATGCGCATGGCTTCGTGGAATCAGTCAGTGGGCTCGGGCGAGCGCTCGCTGGCTGGGCTCGACATCACCGACACGCACGCTCACTGGCTGGTGCTGGGGCGCTGGGGATCAGCCTGGCAGGTGCAGCAGCATCAGCAGTGGCCGCTGCGGCCGGGCTGGGTGGAAAACGGCCAGGTGCTCGAATACCCCGATCTGGTCGATGCACTGCAGCAGTGGCTGGCCGGCAATCGGGTGCGCGAGCTGGCCATGGCTCTGCCGCCCGAGGTCTGCGCCTCATTCGTGGTTCAAGCTCCTGCCCGCGTGCTGCGCTGGGGCCGCCGCCGCTGGCTGGCGGCCTGCGCCGCCGACCTGATGCGCAGGCCAGCCTCGGAGCTCAGTTGGAGCGCCTACGAGCTGCCGGGGTCGGCCCCTGGTTGGCGTCTGATGGCAGTCGGGCTGGATCAGGTGCAGGATTGGCTGGGCCTGGCCGAGGCGCTGGCTTGTGATTGCCTGCACCTGGATGAGGCGCATCAGGCG
>CANHGF010000029.1 GCA_947460065.1 Comamonadaceae bacterium | reverse complement strand
GCCCGCAAGCCGGATAATCGCACCCATGTCAGCCGTGAAAAAAATGCGTGTGGTGGTCGGCCTCAGTGGCGGCGTGGATTCGGCCGTCACTGCGCATCTGCTCAAGCAGGCCGGTCATGAGGTGGTCGGTATCTTCATGAAGAACTGGGACGATGACGACGACAGCGAGTACTGCTCGTCCAACATCGACTTTGTTGACGCCGCGGCGGTGGCCGATGTGATCGGCATCGAGATCGAGCACGTCAACTTCGCGGCCGACTACAAGGACCGGGTGTTTGCCGAGTTCCTGCGCGAGTACCAGGCAGGCCGCACGCCCAACCCCGACATCCTGTGCAATGCCGAGATCAAGTTCAAGGCTTTCCTCGACCATGCCATGCGCCTGGGCGCAGAGAAAATCGCCACCGGCCACTACGCCCGCGTGCGCCTGAATCCGGCCACCGGCTTGCATGAGCTGCTCAAGGGGCTGGATCCGGCCAAGGACCAGAGTTACTTTCTGCACCGCCTGAGCCAGGCGCAGCTGGCCAAGACCTTGTTCCCAGTGGGCGAGCTGCACAAGACCGAGGTGCGGCGCATTGCCGACGAGATCGGCCTGCCCAATGCGAAGAAGAAGGATTCGACCGGCATCTGCTTCATCGGCGAGCGGCCCTTCCGTGAATTTCTCAACCGCTACATCGCCAAGCTGCCCGGCCCGATCAAGAACGACAGCGGGCGCACGATCGGCGAGCATGTGGGCCTGAGTTTTTACACCCTGGGCCAGCGCCAGGGCTTGGGCATAGGCGGGGTCAAGGCCAAGGGCGCGCAGCTCAAGGCCTTGCAGGCCCAAGGCCTGCGCGGCGCCGGTGAACACGAACCCTGGTTCGTGGCGCGCAAGGACATGGCCAACAACACCTTGTGGGTGGTGCAGGGCCACGACCACCCCTGGCTGCTCTCGCACCGCCTGCATGCGCAGGACTGCAGCTGGGTGGCCGGCCAAGCGCCGCGCCTGGGAGCCATGGCGGCCAAGACCCGCTACCGCCAGGCCGACGCGCCCTGCGAGGTGCTGCAAAGCAGCAACGTCACCTGCGCGCTCCACTTCAGCCAGGCCCAATGGGCGGTCACACCCGGTCAGTCGGCGGTGCTTTATGACGGCGAGGTCTGCCTGGGCGGCGGCGTGATCGACGCCTGCGACGCGCTGACTCCCGAGGCCTTCCAGAGCCTGCAAGCAGCATGAGCCCCGAAGACGACGAGCTTTATCCATGCGTGGGCGTGTGCATGGTCGATGAGGACAGCGGACTGTGCATGGGCTGCGGCAAGCCGGTGCTGGAGCCGGCCGCAAAAGCATCACCCGCGCCCTTGGCCCCCACCCAGGAATGAATCCCGTGGTGGAGCCTGCCGCCTTCGCGCTTTTTCTGAGCATGGCCCTGGTGCTGGCCCTCACGCCGGGGCCGGGCATCTTTTATGTGGCAGCCCGAACGCTGGCCGGCGGCAGGGCTGAAGGCGTTGCCTCGAGCTTGGGCACGGGCCTGGGCGGGCTCGTTCATGTACTGGCCGGCGCGCTGGGGGTCTCGGCACTGGTGATGGCCAGCAGCGAGCTCTTTACCGTGCTCAAGTACCTGGGCGCTATCTACCTGGCGTGGCTGGGCGTGCGCACCTGGCGCAGCGCGGTCCAACCGACAGCCTTGGCAGCGACAAATGGCCTGGCATCCCAGGCATTGGGTGCGCGCCGCGCCTTTCGCGAAGGCGTGTGGGTTGAAGCGCTCAACCCCAAGACTGCGGCCTTTTTCCTGGCCTTCATTCCGCAGTTCGTGCGGCCCGAGGCGGGCAGCGTGAGCCTTCAGTTCATCGTGCTGGGGCTGGTCTCGGTAGCACTGAACACCGGCGTGAACGTGCTCGTCGCCCTGGCCGCAGAGCGGGTGCGCAGGGCCAGCACCCGCCCCAGGCACCTGCTGCGCTTGCGCCAGGCCTCGGGCGGCGCCATGGTGGCGCTAGGGATAGGCCTACTACTGGCCAAGCGGCCCAACCACTGAGGGCGGTCGCTCAGCCGCTCTGTTGCACCAGAGTCAGGATGTCGCGGCTGGCCATCCAGAAACCGCTACCGTCAGACTTTTCTCATGCATGGGTCTCCTACAGGCAGCCAGCGGCAAGGACCTGAACAAGGCTGGTCCAGCAACTCCACCTGCGGCGACGAGCCCAGGCTCCGGGCTCGTTTTGGCAACCGTTGGTCGAACGTGCTCAAACCAGCACAGCGCGAGCTGCGGGCCAGATGCAGTGCATCGGCGAAATCGAGTCCTTTGCCGAAGAATTCGAGCGCCCCCTGAACCGCAGGACGGTCTTCGAGGCTGATGTGCGCCATCCCCGCCAGTGCATGCAATACCCGGGAAACATCTTTGTATGGCAAGGCGCAAAAGCCCCTGAGGACCCCTTCCAACTCCAGCAGCACGGTGACAGACACAAATGAACGCTGTGACATGGCTGCAATTGCAGCGGGGCGCCGCTTGGCGGTCTGTGCATCGTCGGGGCCATCGACGAAGAAGCGGGTAAGGCTTAGCCCTGGCGCCCCACTCAGCCGCATTCAGGCCGTAAAAAAGCCCGCAGCTGACTCAGCGCGGGCTTTCGGGGGAAGGGTAAAACGAGTTGACGGGCTCAGAACGGAATATCGTCGTCCATGTCGTTAAAGCCGCTGCTCTTGGCCGGTGCGCTCGAAGGTGCTGCGCTGGCAGGGCGGGCAGCTGGGGCGGGGCGGCTGTAGCCGCCGCCTTCTTCGCCGCCGCCGGGTCCGCCCATGCCTTCACGGCGGCCGAGCATTTGCATCTGGTCGGCGCGGATCTCGGTGGTGTACTTTTCCTGGCCTTGTGCGTCGGTCCACTTGCGGGTGCGCAGGCTGCCTTCCACATAAATCTGCGAGCCTTTGCGCAGGTATTCGGCAGCGATGTCGGCCAGGCGGCCGTTGAACACCACCCGGTGCCATTCGGTGGCTTCCTTGGCCTCGCCGGTTTGTTTGTCTTTCCACTTGTCGGTGGTGGCGAGGGTGACATTGGCCACCCGGTCGCCGCTGGGGAAGGTGCGCACTTCCGGGTCGCGGCCGAGGTTGCCGACGATGATGACTTTATTGACCGATGCCATGGCGAATCTCCTGTTGGCTCAAGTTTAACGGGCTGCGCTGCTCGCCGTACCGGCGCCGCGCCCGGAGCGGGCCGGCGCGCGCATGGGCCAGGCGGCGGCCAGCCACAACAGCATCAGGGCGCTGCAGGCGGCAAACACGCCGTGGGTGCCTTGAGTGCGCAGTAGCCATCCTCCCAGAGCGCCGCCGATAAAGAAACCCAGAGACTGCAAAGTATTGAAAACTCCGAGCGCAGTGCCGCGCGCATGCGCAGGCGCCGCCCGCGAGGCCATGCTGGGCTGGCAGGATTCGAGGATGTTAAAGCCGCAGAAAAAGACAAACAGCAGCCCGGTCAGAAACGCCAGACTGGGCGCGGCCGTCCACAGCAGGCCCACTTGCACCAGAGCGATCAGGCCGACCGAGACCAGAAACACCGCCCGCAGGTAGCCGCGGCGCTCGAGCGGGTAGAGGGTGCCGCGCAGCACAAAAAACGAGGCCAGCACCGTGGGCAGGTAGACCTGCCAATGGTCGTCCTTGGCCAGGCCGGCTTGTACTAGCATGGCCGGCAGGGCCACCCACATGGCCAGCTGCACCGCATGCAGGATGAACACGCCCAGGTTCAGGCGCATCAACTGGGCGTCGGCCAGTACCACCTGGAGCCGCCCTTTTTGCCGTGCCTCGATCTGCGCCGGCTCGGGCGGGGTGAGTTTGAGCACCACCGCAATGCCTGACAGGGCCATCACCCCGGTCAGGGCGAACAAGCCCGGCAGGCCGATGTGGGCATTGAGCAGGGGCGCGATGATCAGCGAGAGCGCGAACATAAAGCCTATGCTCACCCCCAGCAGGGTCATGGCCTTGGTGCGCACCTCGTCGCGGGTCTGGTCTGCCAGCAAGGCAGTCACCGCCGCCGAAATGGCGCCAGCCCCCTGAATCGCCCGGCCCAGGGTGAGACCTGCGAGGCTGGTCGCAGCCATGGCGATGAAGCTGCCCAGGGCGAACACGATCAGGCCGATCACGATCACGCGCTTGCGCCCGTAGCGGTCGCTGGCCATGCCAAAGGGAATCTGTAGCAGGCCCTGGGTCAGGCCGTAAATGCCCATGGCCAGACCCACGCGGGCCGGGTCATCGCCGCCGGGGTAGCGCGAAGCCTCCAGCGCAAACACCGGCAAGACCAGAAACAGCCCCAGCATGCGCATGCTGAAGACAGCCGACAGCGCCAGGCTGGCGCGCAACTCGGTGCGCGTCATGGGAATGTCTTGATCGTCGGAGTGCACGGTAGGCAAGTAATCAACGGGCCCTTCCCGTAGCGGGGCAGGCAGGCAAAAACGCCATTGTCGGTCATGCGGCGCCACACCGTGTTGGCGCCGCGGCGGGCCCGAGGTGGCGGCCGCTGTCCCTGACCCTTAGCTCTGGCGCGGCAGCCGCACCACGAACATGGCGCCGCCGCCCAAGGCCTCCTCACAAGCGACGCTGCCGCCGTGGCGCTCGGCGATGGTCTTGACCAGGGCCAGGCCCAGGCCGACGCCGCCCGATTGCTCGCTGCGGCCGCTCAGGCGGTAGAAGGGCTCAAAGATGCGCTCGCGCTCGGCCGGCGGCACGCCGGGGCCTTGGTCGCGCACCCGCAGCACCCACTGCGCGCCCAGGCGCTCGATGGATGCGGTCACCTCGCCCTTGCCGTGGCGCTGGGCGTTTTCCAGCAAATTGCGCAGCAGCCGACGCAGCAGCCGGGGCGAGCCCTGCAGCAGCATGCCGTGGCCGACATCGGCCGGCTCAATTTGCAGCTGCGCGCCGCTGCGGGCACATTCTTCGGCGGCCAGCCCCATCAGGTCCACTTCTTCAAAGGGCTCGGCATCGCCCTGCCGGTCGAGCCGGCTGGCCAGCAAGATCTCATCGATGAGCTGATCGAGCTCGCGGATGCTGCGTCCGATCTCCTCGCGCTGGGCTGCCGGTCCTTCCTGGCCGAGCAGTTCCAGACTCATGCGTATGCGTGCCAGCGGCGAGCGCAGCTCATGCGAGGCATTGGCCAGCAGCGCCTTGTGCGAGCCGAGCAGCTGCTCAATGCGCTCGGCCGCCTGGTTGAAGCGCTCGGCCAGAAAAGCTACCTCGT
This sequence comes from Comamonadaceae bacterium, assembly GCA_947460065.1. Classification (GTDB taxonomy): domain Bacteria; phylum Pseudomonadota; class Gammaproteobacteria; order Burkholderiales; family Burkholderiaceae_C; genus Polaromonas. Next base: position 8,059 of record CANHGF010000029.1, on the reverse strand, counting down.
CCTTGCCTTCGACTTGAACTCTTGTGCTCAGATCACCCTGGCCCCAGCGCTCGACGCCGGCCTGCAGTGCCTCTAGCCGTTTGGTCAGGCGCCGAATCACCGGATAAGCCCCCAGGGCCACCGCCACCGCCACAATGGGCAAAAGCCAGAAAAACCCTAGCGGTCCGCGCAAGGGCCAAAAATCCAGCAGGCCGCGCTCGGGTGGGCCCCGGTGCGGCGGACCGCCGTGGGGTGGGCGGTCGTGAGGCGGGCCAACTGAGCCCGGCGGCCCCGGCGGGGGTCGAGGCGGCCGTGACATCTCGAGCTGCCAGCGCTGCCCGTCCGGGGTATCGAGTTGGTACAGCAGGGGCTGGCCGGGCCTGCGCTCGGGCGCAGCTTGCGCACTGGCAATCACCTCACCGGCCTGGTTGCGCAGCACAATCTCGCGCGTCGGCGGCTCCGGCGCCGTTGCCTCGCGCGAAGCGCGCCAGGCCCAGGCGGCCGCCAGGGTCAGCAGCACCAGGGCGGCCACCACCGCCAGCCAGATGCGCAGGTACAGGCGCGAGGCCAGAGCGCTCATGGCTCAATCCTGCTGCTTGGCAAACACATAGCCCACGCCGCGCACCGTCAAGATGCGCCGGGGTACCTTGGGGTCGGTTTCAATGGCCTGGCGTATGCGGCCCATGTGAACATCGATGGAGCGATCAAAGGCTTCGAGCTCGCGGCCGCGCACCGCCTCCATGATCTGCTCGCGGGTGAGCACGCGGCCTGCCCGCTCGGCCATCACCATCAGCAGGTCAAACTGATAGGAGGTGAGCTCGCAGCCGCGACCGGCCACGTGGATGGTGCGCGCCTCGCGATCGATCTCTAGCGAACCAAAGCGCAGCGGCGGGCGCGCAGCGGCGTTAGTCCCGCCGCCGCCAGGCTGGCTGCGCCGCAAGACCGCGCGTATGCGCGCAAGCAGCTCGCGCGGCTCGAAGGGCTTGGGCAAATAATCGTCGGCACCGATCTCCAGGCCCACCACCCGGTCGAGCGGGTCGCCCTTGGCGGTGAGCATCAGCACCGCCGCGCTCGACTCGGCCTTGATGCGCCGGCACAGGTCCAGCCCGTCGGCGTCGGGCAGCATCAGATCCAGGATGACCAACTCGGGCGCCTCGTCCACCAGGGCCCGCATGCCGTCGGCGCCAGTGGCCGCATGGGCCACGGTCCAGCCGCTTTGGCGCAGGTAGTCGGTCACCATGGCTGCCAGGCGGGCATCGTCGTCGATGAGCAGCAATCGTGTCATGGGGCTAATGTGTCAAGAACGGGTCAATTGCGCTTGAGGCCGAGGTAAAGATGTGTGAAGACCCGGCCCTCTCCAGAGCCATCGCTCAGGCCTGCGGGGCCAGACGCCGGCTGGCCCAGGCCACCAGCACGAGCACCGGCAAGCCCATGAGCGTGGTCAGCACGAAGAACCACGGATAGCCTAGCGTATCGACCATGGCGCCCGAGTAACCGCCAAGGGTTTTGGGCAGCAAGGTCATGAGCGAGCTGAAGATGGCGTACTGAACAGCGGTGAATGAGACATGGGTCAAACTCGACAAAAACGCCACGAAGGCGGCGCTGGCAAAGCCGGCGGCCAGATTGTCTGCCGCCACCACCGCATACAAACCCAGTACATGGTGGCCGGCCTGCGCCAGCCAGACAAAGCCCAGATTGGTCAGTGCCGACAGCACCGCGCCCCAAAACAAGGAGCGCATCACACCCAGTCGCGTGGCCAGTAGCCCGCCCCAAAAGCCGCCCACGATGCTGACCACCACGCCAAAAGTCTTGACCGCATTGGCAATCTCCACCTTGGAAAAGCCCAGGTCCTGGTAGAACACGTTGGAGATCACGCCCAGCACAATGTCGGAGATGCGGTAGAGCCCCACCAGGGCCAGGAGCAGCCAAGCAGTCCGTGCGCCATAGCGCCTGAAAAAATCGAGTACCGGCATCACCCATGTGTCATGCGCCTGCTTGGCGCTGGCCAGGCCCAGCTTGACCAGCGTCGCCCCCACTGCGAATGCCGCCGCCAGCGACAGCGCCATGCGCACCGCTTCCAGCAGCAAGCCCAGCAGCGGGCCTATCTTGACCGTTCCCCATAGATCGCCCCACAGCCAGAACACGCCCACGAAGGCCAGCACGCTCGCTAAAAACACGGCCAGCAAACGCAGGTGCTCGCTCGACGGCTGTCGTTCGGCCTGCGCGCTGGCCGCAGGCTCGCGGGCCACCAGCGTGGTGAGCATGCCCACCAGCATGGTGGCGGCCATCACGACGTAGGTCCACTGCCAGGCGCTGTACACGTAAGCGCCCTTGCTTGAGCCCCAGTAAGTGGCCAAATACAAAGCGCCTGCGCCGGCGGCGATCATGCCCAGCCGGTAGCCCGCGATGTAGGCCGACGACAACAAGCCCTGCTGCTCGGGCGCGGCAATCTCGATGCGATAAGCGTCGATCACGATGTCTTGCGTGGCCGAGGCAAAGCCCAGCAGCACCGCAAACAGGGCCATGCGGGTGAGCGCGTCCGGGCCGGCCGAAGGATCGGTGCTGGCCATGCCCAAAATCGCCAGCACCACGCCCAGTTGCGCCAGCAGCATCCAGGCGCGGCGCCGGCCCAGTCGGGCCGACAGCAGCGGCAGGGGCAGCCGGTCGACCAGCGGCGCCCAGACAAACTTGAAGGAATATCCCAGCGCGGCCCAGCTGAAAAAAGTCACTGCCTTGCGCTCTACCCCGGCCTCGCCCAGCCACAGCGACAAGGACGAAAAGATCAGCAAAATCGGAATGCCGGCCGAAAACCCCATGGCCAGCAGGCACAACACGCGCCAGTCCCACAGTGTGGCCAGAGTCTGACGCCAGGTCAGGCGGGCGATGGGCAGTCCAGAAGGGCTCATTGGCGCATTGTGCACAAGAGCGTGCCCGTCCACGATGGGGCCAAGCCCAAGTCGACAGGCCGTCCGCCCTGCACGCCCCCAGCCACCGCTCGGTCAGCATGACGGCGTTGGCAAACTTTCAGAGAAATTCCCTATCATTAGCCCCATGTGTTGGCTTTGTGACCTCAAGACCCCTGGGCCCGCGAGCCCCGAGGCGCCCCAGACCGGCCGCTGGAATAGCCGCCGTGGCTTTTTGCTGGCTGCCGCCCTGACAAGCCCTGCCCTGGCACAGGTTGATGTCGGCAAGTCATCGGCTTTCGCCAAACTGGTCCCAGCAGAAGATGTTGAGCGATCAGCGGCCACCCAGTACCAAGAGATGCTCAAGCAGGCTGCCAGCAAGAATGCTTTGGCGCCGGCCGATCACCCGCAACTGCTGCGCCTGCGTCGCATTGCTGACCACCTGATCCCGTTTGCGCCCCCCTGGAATCCACGCGCGCGCACCTGGAGGTGGGAAATTAATCTGCTGGGCAGCAAGCAGATCAACGCGTTTTGTATGCCCGGCGGCAAGATCGCCTTCTACAGTGGCATCCTCGACGAATTGAAGCTCAATGACGACGAGGTGGCCCAGATCATGGGCCATGAAATTGCCCACGCCCTGCGCGAGCACGCCCGCGCCCGCATGGGCAAGGGCGCGGCCACCAGCATCGGTGCAGGCATCTTGTCGCAGGTGCTGGGCCTGGGCGACCTGGGGCGAACCGTGACCAACTATGGCGCCGAACTGCTGACCCTGAAGTTCAGCCGCGACGACGAAACAGAGGCTGATCTGGTCGGCCTGGAACTGGCTGCCCGGGCCGCCTACGACCCGCGGGCCGGCGTCACCCTGTGGCGCAAGATGCAGGCTGCCAGCAAAGGGGCGCCGCCGCAGTGGCTGTCGACCCACCCGGCCGGTGCGACTCGCATCGCAGACATCGAGAAAACCCTGCCACAGGTGTTGCCCCTGTACGAGAGCGCCGAGCGCAAGTAAGCCTGCACCTGCGTTGCGCGCCGGGCGCGCCGTGGGCCGCTCGCGGCATCGGCCTACACAGAAGGCGATTCGGCCGCTTTAGCTTGGGGGCCCTTCATCGCTTTTGCAGGACCTACCATGCCCAGCACCTCAGCCGTATCCGTCATCCCCTTGTCCAGAGCCCGGCCGTCCGACGACCTTTTGCGCCAGACCCTCAACTTGGCGAACACGCTCGAGGTGCTGGGCTGGTCACAGGCCCTGGGCTGCAGCGAGGCCGCGCTGCGGCGAGCGGTGGCCGAGGTCGGGCCCGAGCTGGCGGACGTGTGCAGCCACCTGGGGTTGCCGAGCCCGGCCGGGCTCGTACCGGGCACACGCAGGCATTGAGGCTCGATTCGGCGGTCGGCTCATCCGGGGGCGCTGGCCTACACGTGCTTGCGTGCACGCTGACAGACGCCTTGGCTGAGGCGGGCTAAGGTCGGGTTGTGTCTATCAGTCCAACTAAAACCCAAGCTCCCCGCCGGCGCGGCGCAGCCCAGTCCCAAGGCCTGGGCATTACACCGCTGTGTTGGCCCTTCCCGCCCGGCAGCGCCGCGTCCCGAGAAGTTCGCACTGACTCCAGCCCATCGAGACAGACGCGGACTTCACCCCGAGACCGTCACCACCCGCCTATCCACTGAACTCCTGCGCCGAGCCGGCGACCGCCCCAAGGGTGGCCCGCCCGATCGGCCACCCCTGCCTGTGGCCCGTAAACCTCGACCGACCATCACCGACATCCTGATTCAGGAGCCCGCCATCCGCGTCTACGGTGCGGTCGACGAGGCCTTTTTAGGCCGCTTCCTCGATCAGCTCAAACCGCTGCGTGGCCGCACCGATCCGCTGGTGTTCGAGCTGTCGACCGCCGGCGGCGATGCCGACCTGGCCCGCCGCATCGCTGAAGAAATCCGCCTGTGCCGCGATGTCGGCGGCATGGACCTGCACTTTGTCGGCAAGGCTATGGTCTATTCGGCCGGCGTGATGATCATGGCCGCCTTCCCGGTCCAGCGGCGCTTTCTCAGCCGCGACGCCGTGCTTCTGATCCACGAATGGCAGATCGAAAAAGAGATTCGCTTCAGCGGCGCACTCAAGGCCTGCGTCGCCAGCGCCAATGACTTCCTGGCCGAGCTCGAGGTGGCCCGCAAACTGGAATTCCAGACCTTCAGTGACCTGGTGGAAGGCACCAAGCTCAATTACGTCCAGCTCAGTGAGCAGGTGCGCAAGGCCGACTGGTACCTGCTGGCCGACGAGGCCTTGTCCATGGGATTGGTCAGTGCCTTGGTGTGAGGCAGACCCCATCGCGGCGAGGGCGAGCTTCCCCTACATTCACATCATCTTCGGTGGAGTCGTGGGAGCCGCGCCCTCGCGGCGATGCGGCGCTCGATCAGTCCCTGTGACCGATACAAAGGCCCCATCGGACCGAGGCCGGCCCTCACATCGCCAACTGATACTCCACCGTCAGCGGCGCATGGTCCGAAAATCGCTCGGCTTTGTACACCGCCTCGCTGCGCGCCAGCGCTGCCAAGGCGGGCGTGGCCAGGTGGTAATCAATGCGCCAGCCCACGTTCTTGGCCCAGGCCTGGCCGCGGTTGCTCCACCAGGTGTAGGCCTCCTCGGTGGCCGTCGGCTGCAGGCGCCGGTACACGTCAACCAGGCCGGCCCCTAAGGCCGTACCTGGCTGCGCCGCGCCGGCGTTGAGTTCATCGGCCGCCGCGTTGGCCACATCGACGTCGTGTCCCAGTACTGTGCTCATCCAGGCGCGCTCTTCGGGCAGAAAGCCCGAGTTCTTGAGGTTGCCCTTCCAGTTCTTGAGGTCGATCGCCTGATGCGCGATGTTTACATCACCGCACAAGATGAATTCGCGCTCGGCCTTCAAGCCCAGCAGATGCGGATAGAACTCAGCCAGGAAGCGGAACTTGGCCTCCTGTCGCTCAGGGCTCGATGAGCCACTGGGAAAGTAGCAGCTGATGATGGACAGCTTGGGCGCCGCCTTGCGACCGGGACTGTCAAAGCGCAGCTCGACATAGCGGCCCTCAGCGTCAAACTCGCCCGAGCCAAAGCCGATGATGACCTCCGATGGCTCGTGGCGGGTATAGATGCCCACGCCCGAATAGCCCTTCTTCTCGGCAAAGTGAAAATGCCCCTGCAGACCCGCCAGCTCTTCGAATTGGCCGGCTACATCGGCCTCTTGGGCCTTGAGCTCTTGCACACACATACAATCCGGGCGCTCTTTTTCGAGCCAGGCTTGCAGGCCTTTGCGACTGGCCGAGCGGATGCCGTTGAGGTTGAGGCTGGTGAGTTTGAACAAGGATGATCCCTATGACGACGACAGGCGCGCACGATACGCTGGCTCAGGACTTCGTGCAATTTTCCCTCGATTGTGGCGTGCTCAAGTTCGGCCAGTTCAAGACCAAAGCCGGTCGCATGAGCCCTTACTTTTTTAACGCCGGCCTGTTTGACGACGGCGCCAAACTCGGACGGTTGGCCGCCTTCTACGCGCAGCGTTTGATCGACAGCGGCATCGAATTCGACATGATCTTTGGCCCGGCCTACAAAGGCATTCCTTTGGGCGCTGCCGTCAGCATCGAGCTAGCCCGGCTGGGCAAGGTGGTGCCCTTTGCCTACAACCGCAAGGAGGTCAAGGACCACGGCGAGGGCGGCGCCCTGGTCGGGGCTCCGCTCAAGGGCCGGGTGCTGATCGTCGACGATGTGATGAGCGCCGGCACGGCCGCGCGCGAAGCGATCGCGTTGATTGAAGCGGCCGGCGCCACGCCCCATGCGGTGGCCATTGCCCTGGACCGGCAGGAGATGGCCACCGAAAAGCAGGCCGACGGCCAACTGGCCGATGTGCCGCACAGCGCGGTGCAGTATGTGCAAAGCGTCCTGGGCCTGCAGGTCTGCGCGATCGCCCGCCTGGAAGACCTGCTGGCCTACCTGGCCGGGCAGTCCAGTGGCAACAGTGGCGAGCTCGGCCAGCACCTGGCCGCGGTGCAGGCCTACCGCGACCGTTACGGCGTCTGAGCCTGAATGTGTGGGAGCGCCGCCCTCGGCGCGATGCAGCTTTTACTCAAGCGCCTCCTCGCCGCGAGGGCGCGGCTCCCACACCATCTTGTGCAGCCCGAGGCCAAGTTTGTAGGAGCGTCAGCTTCGGCGCGATGCAAGCGGCGAGCAGTCTCCCCCTCAAACCAGAGGATCTGCCCTCTGGCCATTGAGGAAATCGAGCTTGCCCAGCACCACGCCGTTGTGCCGCAGGATGTTGTAGCTGGTGGTGACGTGAAACATCACATTGGGCACGGTCCAATACAGCGCATAGTCCAGCGCCGGCATGCGCCGGGTGTTGCCATCGCCGCCCGTCCAGACGATGTCTTGCGCCTCGCGCCCGTCCAGGCTGGAGGCGGGCACACCATCGAGCCAGGCCAGCGTGCGCTCAATCAGTGCGATCAGCTCAGCCAGGGTGTTTTCGCTGTGCGGGGCCAGGCTGACATTCAGGCCTGCCATTCGGGCTACCGCCGCCTGGCTGATATCGCAGGCATAGAAGATCTGCCCCCGCAGCGGATGCATGTCGGGGCTGAGCCGAAACTGCAGCAGGGCCTGCTCGTCATAGCCGCGCGCGGCCACATCGGCCTGCGCCTTGCGCAGCAAATGCGCCAGGTTGCGCAGGAAGCGGCTGAGCACCGAGACGCTGGCGGTATGCAGTGAGATGGCTGCCATAAGCGCTTTGACGGGGCCCGGCTGCACCTGCGCAAACGGGCCCGCAGTGGACTCAGGCCGCAGCGCCCGAGAGGAAGTCGAACTTGCCGACGGGCACGCCGTTGTGGCGCAGGATGTTGTAAGCAGTGGTGATGTGGAAGAACATATTGGGCAAGGCCCAGGTCTTCACATAGGCCTCTGCCGTCATGGTGCGCGAGCCGGTCTTGCCCACCGGGAAGGTGATTTCATTGGCCTCCAGGCCGTCGAGCGCGCCGGCCGGCACCGTCTTGAGCCAGGCCACGGTGTTGTCAACCCGGGTGATCAACTCGGCCAGCGTGTTCTCCACGTTGTCGTACTTGGGCGCGTCCAGGCCGCTGATGCGCGCGGCGCACAACTTGGCCGCATCGCAGGCAATAAAGATCTGGTTCTTGAAGGGCAGCATGTCCGGCGAGAGGCGGTATTGCACCAG
>CANHGF010000028.1 GCA_947460065.1 Comamonadaceae bacterium | reverse complement strand
CCTCGCCGACCTCGGCCGCAGGACGCAGACCGACCAGGGTGCGCCGCACCTTGGCCAGCGCCGACTGCGGCTCATCCAGGCTCACCTGCAAGTCCGCCAGCAAGACCTCCAGAGCAGGCTGGCCATCGAGCTCAATGACCACATGGCCGTCGCAGGCGGTGATGGTGCGCTCAGCCGCAATCGGCTGACAGCCCTGGGTCACGCGCGAGATCAGCGCCACATCCGGGCCAAATGCCACGCCGCTGAGGCCGCCGACAAACACGCTGCCGGCCGCGCCCTGGCCGCGCATATGGCCCCGCCCGCTCTGCGCAAACTGAACGACCTGCCCCCGGCTGGCGGCCAGGCCGCCAAACAGATAGCCACTGCGGGTGCGCTGCGCCAATTCGGCGATCAGCTCGGCAAGCTCGGGCTCGCCCGGGTCGGCATGAACCAGGGCGGCATGAGCGGCAAAACCACTGCCTGAGGCGCCAAGCGGAGCCACGCCAGAAAACACCCGGTACTGATCGGCCGGCAGCTCGCAGAGCATGACCGCCAGCGCAGGCTCGTCAAAGTATTCAACATTGTTCGATGCAATGCCCACACCCACGGTGCCGGCCCAGTCCAGCACCTGCGGCAGCTCAGCGCTGAGGTAGTCGATGAGCTCCTGTGCGTGCTCGGCGTAATGGTCGGTGATGTAGAGCAAGCCCAGATTGGGCGAGCCGGCATGGTCGGGCCGGGCCAGCAGCGCGCGCAGCTGCGCCAGCACCAGAGCGGCAGCCATGCCCCACTGCGGGTGGGTGGCATGGCCGAAGGCAAACAATTTACCCACAGTACGGGCTCAACGGGACGCCGAAGACTTGCGCGAGGCGGCGGGAGCGCGTTTCGCCGATTTTTTGGTGGCAGCCTTCTTAGTCGCCGGATTGCCCGCAGCAGCGGCGCCCGCCGCCCGCGCTTGCGCCGATTGGGCGTCTGCCATGGCGGTGCTGGCGATCTGCTGGAACTGCTGGGTCAGTGCGCCCCACCACTGCATGGGGTCGACCATCGCTGCGTCCGCTCCCGCGGCGGCTTTGCCAGACTTGGCGCGGGCTTTGGCCGCCGGCGCCGCCGGTTCCGTCTTTTTGGCTGCCGGCTCAGCGGCCGGCGTGGCAGCAGGGGATTGAGCAGGGGGAGAGGGCTTGGCGCTGAAGGCCTGGGCCATGTCCTGCATGCTCACATTCATGCCTTTGAGCGCGCTCAAGGTCATCTTTTGCACCTCCAGGGCTTGAATGGTGGCCTTGAGCGCGGTACCGTTTTGCTCTAGCCAGAACAGCACCGCCTTGAGCTCCTGAATGCGCTTGTCGAGCTCTTCCACATTCAGCGTGGGCGCCACCCAGTGGCCCAGCGGCGAGGCGGCCGTGGGCGCCGGTTGGGTCAGGCTTTGCAGAAAATCAAAGCCGGGCACCCACTTGCCGAAATCGCCGAAACCCGCTGCTTGGGCATCACTCATGATGAATTCTCCTTGATGGATCCAGACCGGGAACTGCCAGGCGCGCCGGCCAGCACAACACAATGACACCATTGTGCAATGACCGTTGCGAGGGCTGTGCAGCTTTCACCCGACTTTAGCCGCACTCCGACCCGTCCCCTTTGTTAATCTCAAAGGCGGCGAGATACTGTTGTCTGCGCTGGCGCTCAATCGATGAGCGCAGCCGATGAACAGGCCCACGAGACCATGGAACACAGCTTTGCCTCGGCCACGATACTGCTGTTGCTGATCACCGACCCGCTGGGCAATATCCCGATCTTCGTCAACGCGCTCAAGGCGGTACCCGCCGAGCGACGTGCGCGCGTGATCCTGCGCGAGGTATTGATTGCCTTCGGGGTGCTGCTGGCTTTCATGTTCGCCGGCCAGGCCTTCCTGCGGGCCATGAATTTGTCCGAGGTGTCCTTGCAAATCGGTGGCGCGCTGGTGCTGTTCCTGATCGCGCTGCGCATGGTCTTCCCGCCAGCACCGCAAGACAGCCCGGAGACCGAGCATGAGCCGCTGATCGTGCCCCTGGCCATACCGGCGCTGGCCGGCCCATCGGCGCTGGCCACGGTGCTGCTCTTGGTCAGCCAGGCACCCGAGCGGCGGCTGGAATGGATCGCGGCGCTGTGCGTCACGATGGCGGTGTGCGCGGTGGTGCTGCTGTCGGCCGAGCGGCTGCAGCGGGTGGTGGGCGCGCGGGTGATCAGCGCCTTCGAAAGGCTGATGGGCCTGATCCTGGTCAGCATCTCGGTGGAAATGCTGATCCGCGGCATCAAAACCCTGGCGCAGACCTGGCCGGCCTGAAGCCCAAGTCCGCACGCGTTGTAAGGCCACGCCCTCAGTCGGCCTGCACCGCCGCCGCCACCGATAGGCGAAAGGCATGGAGCAAGACCGAGTCCTCTTCCTCCTTACGGTAGGCCAAGGCCAGGCCGATGTTGTCAAGCGGCAGATCATGCAACTGCTCGAAACGCACTGCACGCGCTGCCAGGTGTTGCCAGACATTGGGCACCAGTGCGACCCCCAAACCACTCTCCACCAAAGCCAACATGGTCTGAGCCTGTGAGGCCTCCTGGACGATGTTCGGCGTAAATCCCGCACTCGAGCAGGCATGCATCATGGACATATAAGACGCCGACCCCTCAACCGGCGAAGGCATGATGAAGGGCTCGTCGCGCAGATCGGCCAGTTTCAAGCGCGGCTTGCCCGCCTTCGGGTGCGAGGCCGGCAGGGCCGCAACATAGTGGTTGGTCTCCACAACGACGGTGGCTACCGTCGGGTGGTTGGGCGCCGGGTAACGCACCAGCCCGATGTCGATCGTGCCGTCGCGCAGGCCGGCCATGGCCGCATTGGTGCCCGATTCAGACAGCCGAAGGTCGACGCCAGGATGACGCGCCCGAAAATGCGCGATCGAGCGCGGCAGCAGTCGTATGGTCGACGAGGGCACAAAGCTGATGCGCAAAGTTCCGATCTGCCCAAGCGCGCCCATTTGGGCCGACAGCCTGAACTGCTGCGCATGAAACAGCGTGCGCCGCGCATGCTCGAGCACCCCTTTGCCGGCGGCTGTGAGCCTGACCCCGGCCCGTGATCGCTCGAAAAGAGGGGCTCCGATTTCTTCTTCGAGCTTGCGTATCGATACCGACAGAGGCGGCTGCGCCATGTGCAGGCGCTCCGCCGCCAGCCTGAAATTCAGGGTCTCCGCCAGCACCAGCACCTGGCGCATCTGTTTAAGGTCCATCTTGTGATACCGAATTCGTATCAGTCTAGCCGAAAACAATATTAGACGGCATATGAGGCTGTTCCTAGGATGCTATGTCTGGTACAGCCAGAAAAAGGGCGCTGATGGAGCATCTGCCCTGAACTGACAAGCTCGGTTCGATCGACTGCCTGGGAACGATAGACGGTGCGCAAATGCACCGCATGATCGATCGCCGGCTGGCCCTCGAGCCGCTTCTTGTCGTGACCCGATAACAACCACCAGTGAGGGACTTTCCACATGAATCACCTGAGCCTCGTGCGTCGCCCGTTCGTTGCCAAAATTCTCGCGGGCCTGCTCGGCTGCGCGTTGATGGCCCTGAACGCCCATGCCCAGACCATCGAAAAGCCGGCCGGCTTTCCTGACAAGCAGGTCCGCCTGGTCGTGCCATTCCCGGCCGGATCGCCCCCCGATCTTCTTGCGCGCATCATCAGCCAGTCGCTGTCCAACCGGATTGGCCAGACGGTGGTGGTCGATAACCGCTCCGGCGCCAACGGCAACATCGGCACCGAGCATGTGGCCAACTCAGCGCCTGACGGCTACAGCTACATCGTTTGCGGCATCACCTGCTCAACAGCCGATGTCTTCTACAAGAACATGCGCTACGACATGCGCAAGGACCTGCTGCCGGTCGTGAACTTTGGCGTGTTCCCGCTGGTGCTGATCGTCAGCAGCAATTCGCCGTTCAAGACCGCCAAGGATTTGTTGGACTACCTGCAAAAGAACCCAGGCACCGCCTATGCCACCTACGGGCGCGGCGGCTCACCGCACATCGCGGCCGAACAGCTCAGCTCCATCGGCAAGGTCAGCCTCACCCATGTGCCTTTCGCCTCGTCCGACCCGGTGCTCGACATTGCCGCCCAGCGCGTGCCCTTCATGTTCATTCCTTCGGGAACTGCCAACGCCAAGAAGGACATCGTGCGCTCGCTGGCTGTGGCCAGCGCGCAAAGAGAAGCTCTGCTGCCCGACCTGCCCACCATGCAGGAAGTGGGCTTGAAGGGCTTTCAGATGGAAGCCTGGAACGCACTGTGGGCGCCCAAGGGAACGCCGACTGACCGCCTGGAATACATGAACCGCCAGATCAATGCGGTTTTGAACGAGCCCGAAATCCGCAACCGCTTCAACGGTGCCGGCATGCGCATCATTGGCGGTACCCGTGCCCAGTTGTACGAGTACTACGACCAGGACAACAAGCGCTGGCATGAGGTCGCCAAGGTTCGCGGCATCGTGCCCGAGTGAGCCTGCCTGCACCGCTGACACCACCGCATGGCTGAACGCTGCGGTGGTGTCGGCAGCGCACTGGGTCGACGCAGGCACTTGAGCGCTGCTGCAAACCCAGGACCCGCCCTTCTACCCTCTTCAGGTTCATGAGCCGACCCAAACCTTCTTTGCCAGAGCTGCCGCTGGACGGAATCCGCATCCTGGATCTGACCAGTGTGATGCTCGGCCCCTATGCAACCCAGCAGTTGGGCGACTACGGCGCCGAAGTCATCAAGATTGAAGCCCCAGAGGGCGACACCACCCGACGCACCGGCCCCGCCATGGAGCCGGGCATGGCCGCCACATTCATCGGCGCCAATCGCAGCAAGCGCAGCGTGGTTCTGGACCTCAAGCAGGCCAGCGCGCGCCAGGCCATGCTCGCCCTGGTTGACAGCGCCGATGTGCTGATCTGCAGCATCCGCCCACAAAAAATGGCAGCCCTGGGCTTGGCGCCCGAGCAGCTGCGCGAGCGCAACCCCCGGCTGATCGTTGTGGCCATTTCCGGCTTTGGCGCCGATGGCTCCTACGCGGGCAAACCGGCCTACGACGACATCATCCAGGGCCTGTGCGGTCTGGCCTCGCTCAGCGAAATCGGCGGGGGCGCACCCAGCTACGTGCCGACGGTGGTGGCCGACAAGACCTGCGCCCTGTTTGCGGTTCAGGCGATCTTGACCGCGCTGGTGGCCAGAGGCCGCCATGGACGCGGCTGCCATGTGGAAGTGCCGATGCTCGAGGCGATGGTCAATTTCACCTTGGTCGAGCATTTCTACGGCGCCCACTTCCAACCGCCGCTGACACCACCGGGCTATGCCCGGCTGACCACGCCCTGGCGCCGGCCCTATGCGACCACCGACGGCTACGTCTGCATCGTGCCCTACACCGACCAGCATTGGCAGCGGTTTTTCACCGAAGCACAGCGGCCCGAGCTTTTGCAGGACGAACGCTTTTGCACCATGTCGGCACGCACCGCCCACATCGATGCCTTGTACCGGGAGCTCGCCGCCTGCGTGCTCAGCCGATCGACCGCGCAGTGGCTGCAAGCCTGCGAACAGCTCGACATACCGGCCGCTCCGCTGCGGCGCCTGGCCGACCTGCAAGGCGATCCGCATTTGCAGGAAACAGGGTTTTTCATCGCATTGCAAGACCCAAAAATGGGCACGCTGATCATGCCCGATGCGCCCCTGAAGTTCGATGGCGCCGGGGCCCGTCCGACCCTGCCTCCGCGCCTGGGGCAGCACACAGTCGAGGTGCTGCAAGCCGCCGGCGTATCGCCAGAGACCATCGCCCATCTGCTACAGACGGGCGCAGCCGTTCAAAACAACTCTATGGAGACACAGCCATGAATCTGATCAACCGCCGCAGCGCCATCGCAGCCACCCTGGGCACACTCGCGGCCAGCACACGCGCGCAAAGCGATCTGCCCAGCCGACCCATCACCCTGGTGGTCGGCTTCGCGCCCGGAGGGCCGAACGACCTGGTCGCGCGCCAGTTGGCGCTGCGCCTGTCCGACCAGCTCAAGCAACAGGTGATCGTTGAAAACCGGCCGGGCGCCAACGGCAACATTGCGGCCATGCATGTGGCGCGGGCACAGGCCGACGGCAGCACCTTGCTGTACAACAGTTCGTCGCTTGCGCTCAGCCCGGCGCTCTACCCCAAGAAAGTGGTCGAGCCGCTGGCCGAATTGACGCCGGTCACTGGCACCGCCTCGCTGCCCCTGGTCTGCGTGGTGCCCAGCGACTTTCCTGCCGAGGGCTACCGCGACTGGGTGGCAAGGGTGCGGGCCAACCCGGGCAAGTACAACTATGGCAGCCCAGGGCCCGGCAACCTGGCCCATGTGGTGCCGGCCATGATCCTCAAGGCCAACGCCCTGTCAGCCGTCCACACCCCCTACAAGGGCAGCAGCGAGGCCTTGCAGGGCATGCTCAGCGGCGCCACCCACTTCCAGTTCGACTCGGTCAACTCACCGATGACGCTGATCAAAGGCGGCCGCATCAAGCCCCTGTTCGTTACCTCGGCCCAGCGCTCGCCGGCCCTGCCCAATGTGCCCACCATGGCCGAAAGCGGCGCGGCCAACTTCGACATGGCGGCCTGGCAGGGCGTGATGGCGCCGGCCGGCACACCGCAGGCGGTGGTGGCCAGACTGGCCGAAGAAATAGGCCGGGCCATGAACAACCCGGAGCTCAAAGGCTCGCTGGCCAACCAGGGCGCCTACATCATTGCCAGCACCCCGCAGCGCTACGGCGCCTTCATCGCCGAGCAATTGGCTGCCTATAAAAAGGCCGTCGACGACGCCGGCATCAAGCTCGACAGCTAGGAACAAGACCATGGATTTCAGCTTAAGCCCAGAACAACAATCGATCCGAGAGGCGGTGCTGCGCACCTGCGAAAAGTTCGACGCCGCTTACTGGTTGGAGAAGGACCGCCACGGCGGCTTCCCGCTCGACTTTCACGCGGCCATCGCCGAAGCCGGCTGGCTGGGCATCTGCATGCCGCCGGAGTATGGCGGCGCCGGGCTGGGCATACAGGAGGCCGCCTTGCTGGTCCAGGCCATCAGCGAATCGGGCGCCGGCCTGAGCGGCGTGTCGGCCATACACATGAACATCTTCGGCCTCAACCCGGTGGTCAAGTTCGGCACCGATGCGCAAAAGCAGCGCATGCTGCCGCCGCTGATCGCCGGCAAGGAAAAAGCCTGTTTCGCCGTCACCGAGCCCAACACCGGCTTGAACACCACCCAGCTCAAGACCTTCGCCCGCAAGGAAGGCGATACCTACTATGTGACAGGCCGCAAGGTCTGGATCACCACCGCGCAGGTGACCGAGAAAATGTTACTGCTGGCGCGCACCACGCCGCTCGATCAGGTCAAAAAACCCACCGATGGCCTGAGCCTGTTCTACACCGACCTCGACCGGCGCTATGTGGACGTGCGCGAGATTGAAAAGCTCGGCCGCAAGGCGGTCGACTCCAACGAACTGTTCATCGAAAACCTGCCGGTCCCCGCTGTCGACCTGATCGGCAAGGAAGGCGAAGGTTTTCGCAACATCCTGCACGGCATGAACCCGGAGCGCGCCCTGGCTGCGGCCGCCGCCATCGGCCTGGGGCGGGTCGCCCTCAAGCGTGCGGCAGCCTACGCCAATGAACGCATCGTGTTCGACCGACCCATCGGCAAGAACCAGGGCGTGCAACACCCGCTGGCTAAATGCTGGATGGAACTCGAAGCAGCCAACCTGATGGTCATGAACGCGGCCTGGCGCTACGACCAGGGCATGGAATGCGGGGCCGAGTCGAATGCGGCCAAATACCTGGCGGGCGAGGCCGGCTTCAAAGCCTGCGAACAAGCCATCCTGACCCACGGCGGTTTTGGCTACGCCAAGGAATACCACGTGGAGCGCTATTTCCGCGAGGCCATGCTGCTGCGCATTGCGCCCATCAGCATACAGCTCATCATGTGCTACATCGCAGAGAAGGTTCTGGGCCTTCCAAAATCCTACTGAGAGAAGGACCCGCCATGAAGGATCTGGGGCGCCTGAGCCGAGGCCTGTTTTATGAAGACCTGCCGGTGGGCACGCGCTGGCACAGTGCCGGTCGCACCCTCTTCGAGGCCGATCTGGCCGCCTACGTCAACCTGACCTGGTTCACCGAAGAGCTCTTTACCAACCTCGACGACCGCGGCGGCAATGCCATCGTGGGTCGGCCGGTCCCGGCCATCATGGTGATGGCTGTCGCCGAAGGTCTGGTGCTGCCCTCCATGGAGCGAACGGGCCAGGCCTTCCTGCACACCGAGATGGATGTGAAGGGACCGATTCAGGTGGGCGACACCGTCTACGTGGACTGCGAGGTGATTGAATCGCGGCTGACATCGGCCGGCGACAAGGCCCTGGTTCGCACCCGCAACACGGTCAAGAACCAAGCCGGCAAGGTCGTGCTGATCTACCAACCGCTGCGCCTGATGAAGTGCAGGCCGGCGCCATGAACCCCACCGTCGCCTACACACGCGACGGCGCGGTGGCGCTGCTGCGCATCAATAACCCGCCCGTCAACGCCTTGTCACAAGCGGTGATTGAGGGCTTGAGCCAGGCCGTCCAGGCCTTCGCAAACGATGCCGATGCCAAGGCGCTGGTGATCGCCTGTGCGGGCCGCACCTTCGTGGCCGGCGGCGACATCACCGCCTTTGATGCGCCCGATTTCTCGGCGCTGCCCTATAACGCGGTGCTGGCGCGCATCGAGGCGCTGGACCGTCCGGTGGTCGCCGCCCTGCACGGAACAGCTCTGGGCGGCGGCATGGAGCTGGCACTGGCGGCGCATTACAGGATCGCGCACACCCGCACACAGTTGGGTTTCCCTGAGGTCAAGCTGGGCTTGCTGCCAGGCTCGCTGGGCACCCAGCGCCTGCCGCGTTTGATCGGCACCGAGCGGGCTCTGAGCATGATTGCAGACGGCCAAAGCATCAGCGCCGCGCAAGCGCAGGACTGGGGGCTGATTGATGCGGTCGCTGGCGAAGAGCCCGAGGCTGCGGGTTTGAAATACGCGCAATCGCTGATCGATAGCCAGGCACCCGTGCGGCCGACCAGCGCGCGCAGCCTGCCCGCCGGCGATACCAGCCAGGAGCAGCAGGCCGCTCAGCAGGCTCAGCGAAAAGGCCGTTTCTATCCCGCTCTTTCGGCCATCGTAGAAGCGGTGCAAGCCGCCAGCCTGCCCTTCACACAGGGCGAGGCGATTGAGGCCAGGCTGTTCGAGGCGCTGCGCGCATCGCCGCAGTCACGCGCGCTGCGGCATCTGTTCTTCGCCCAGCGGCAGGCCGGCCGCGTGCCAGGTCTTGCGAAAGACCTGGTGCTGCGATCGATCCAGCAGGTGGGCGTGCTCGGCGCCGGCACCATGGGCCGCGGCATCGCCATCAACTTCCTCAACGTCGGCCTGCCGGTGCTGCTGATCGAACAAAGCGCGCAGGCGCTGGAAGCGGCTGAGGCAGCCATACGCCAGATCTACCAGGCCAATGTGGCCAAGGGACGGCTGACAGCGACCGTGTTGGAGCAGCGCATGGGGCTGCTCAGCGGCGCCGTCCATGAGAGCGCTCTTGCCAATTGCGATCTGGTCATCGAAGCGGTGTTCGAGGACATGGCCCTCAAGAAACAGGTCTGTGCCCGCTTAGGCGCGATCTGCAAGCCCAGCGCCATCATCGCCACCAACACCTCCACGCTCAATGTCGATGCCCTGGCGATGGCCACCGGCCGGCCGCAGGACGTGGTGGGCATGCATTTTTTCAGCCCCGCCCATGTCATGAAGCTGCTGGAGGTGGTGCGCGGCGCGCAGACCGACCCGGCAGTGCTCGCCACCGCCATGCAACTGGCACGCACCATCGGCAAGGTGGCGGTGGTCTCGGGCGTGTGCTATGGCTTTATCGGCAACCGCATGGCAGAGGTGTACATGCGCGAGGCCGAATTCCTGATCATGGAGGGCGCGGCGCCTTCAGATGTGGATGCGGCGCTTGAGGGCCTGGGCATGGCGATGGGGCCCTGCCGCATGCTCGACCTGGCCGGCATCGACGTGGGCGCCAAGACCGTCATCGAATATGGCAAGGCAGGCGGCCTGCCGCCTGACGCCAGTTACCGAGCGCTGGTCCGAAAGCTCTTCGAGCAAGGGCAGTTCGGCCAGAAGACCGGGCTGGGCTATTACCGCTACGAGGGACGCCAGGCCTTGCCCAACCCGGCGGTGGAGGTGCTGGCGCAAGAGCTGGCGCAAGCCCACGGCATCGTCCGCCGCAAGGACATCAGCCGGGCAGAAATCACCGAGCGGCTCCTGTATCCGCTGATCAACGAAGGCGCGCGGATTCTCGAAGAAGGCATTGCCTACCGGCCGGGTGACATCGATGTGGTCTGGACCGCCGGCTACGGCTTTCCCGACCATGTCGGCGGGCCGATCTTCATGGCCGATGAAATCGGCCTGCCGCACATTGTGCAAAGGTTGGCGCACTATGCACAGACCCGCGGCAATGCCTACGGCTACTGGAACGTGTCGCCGCTGCTTCAATCGCTGGCCGAGCAAGGCCGCCGCCTGTCTGACTGGAAAGCCCCCGCATGAAAGAAGCCGTCATCGTCTCGACCGCGCGCACCGGCATAGGCCGCGCCTATAAAGGCTCGCTGAACCACACCCCCTCGCCCAGCTTGCTCGGCCATGTGATGGGGCACGCGGTCGAGCGCGCCAAGATCGAAGGCGGCGAGGTCGACGACGTGGTGATCGGCACCGTGCTGGCCACTGGCACCGCCGGGATGAACGTCGCCCGCAACGGCGTGCTCGCAGCAGGCCTGCCGGCTTCGGTCGCGGCCCAAACCATGGACCGGCAATGCGCATCAGGGCTGATGGCGATCGCCACCGCCGCCAAGCAGGTCATGGTCGACGGCATGCAGATCGTCGTGGCCGGCGGCCAGGAAAACATCACCGCGGTGCAAAAGCCGTATTTCGACGCGGTCACCGCCAGCCGCGACCCAGCGGTCGAGCGTCTGGCCCCCAATGCCTATATGCCGATGCTGCAGACCGCCGAATTTATGGCCCGCAAGTACGGCATCAGTCGCCAGGCGCAGGACGCGTATGCGCTGGAATCTCAGCGCCGCACCGCGCAAGCGCAGGCCTTAGGCCGCTTTGACGAAGAAATCGTGCCGATCACCACCACCATGGCGCTGGCCGACAAGGCCAGCGGCGCCATCAGCCTGCGGCAGGTGACGCTCGATCGTGACGAGAGCAACCGCGCGGACACCACGCTCGAAGGCCTGGCGTCTTTGAAGCCAGTGATCGACGGTGGCGTGGTGACCGCCGGCAATGCCAGCCAGCTGTCTGACGGGGCCTCGGCCTGCGTCATCATGGAAGCTGGGCTGGCGGCGCGGCGCGGCCTGACGCCGCTGGGGGTCTATCGCGGCATGGCCGTGGCCGGCTGCGCGCCGGAGGAAATGGGCATAGGGCCGATCTACGCCATCCCCAAGCTGCTCAAGCTCCATGGCCTGCGCATCGGGGACATCGGCCTGTGGGAGCTCAACGAAGCCTTTGCCTGCCAGGCCCTCTACTGCCGCGACCACCTGGGCATAGACCCCGAACGCTACAACGTCAACGGCGGCGGCATTTCCATCGGCCACCCCTACGGCATGACCGGCGCCCGCCTGGTCGGCCACGCGCTGATCGAGGGCCGGCGCCGTGGTGTGAAGTATGTGGTGGTGACCATGTGCGTGGGCGGCGGCATGGGTGCGGCGGGCCTGTTTGAAGTCGCCTGAGGGGCCAAAGCACCCGCCTCTCACGATCAGATTCAGCGCCAGGCCCACTGGCGCTGAATCTGATCGACAGCCGGGCGCGCCAGGGCATTCGGTGCGCGGCGCGGTCTCAAGGCCTGGACTGCAACAGACGCACGCTCCAGGGCTGTGCGCTGCCGGGCTCGACCCCCACACGTACCGCACGCATGTCGTTGGCGCCAGGCACGATGAGGCGGGATAAATTGGGAATCGGGGACCTGTTCAGACTGAAAGGCTGATCGAAGCGAAACAGGTGGGTGTCGCCATGGATGAGCAGGACGGGAATGCCGGCGGCGGCGGCCAGCGGTAGCAGGGTTTGCCCAATGCTGGTTCTGAACCCCGAATGGGTTGGGAAATCATCCCTGAGCGTTTTGGACTCCAGCGGATCCCCGTGCATGGCGATCACCAGGGCCTGAGCCCTGCTTTGCTGGGCCTGGGCGAACGCGGTTGATACCTTCAATCAGGGCGCGATAAGGCGCTCCAACTTTGGCCGCATCGCCATAAGGCAAATCCCCCATGGCCACAAATTCGAAGCTTTGAGCCCTTGCCATAGCCGCGGACAGGACCAAAGCCAAAGCGGCGACACAGCGCAAGGCGGTAGGGATGAACTGGGCCGGGGGCAGCATGAGCGATCTTCCAAGCTGGATGATGGGATCCAGACTAGCGGCCAGCCATGACAAGTCCGTGGCAGTCAGGCAACCCGCCTAGGCCGACCCATTGGCGCAGCTTGCCCATGCCCGCTCACAGCGCCCCGGGGGGCTGGCTCACCTGCGCGGGGTCGAATGTCACGGTGCTGCAAGCACTGGGGTGACTGGTGTCACGAGTTTTTCATGCGATCGACATAAAGTCATCGGAGTACCACTCGAATCCAGCAAGCACCGGCACAGGTGTACCTCCTCCCATTCAGTCACCCCCCACGCTCATGATCAGAGGCCCCGTGATTTCTCGTCGAAGCATCGCCGTGCTGCTGCTGGTCGGGCTGCTGGCAGCCTGCTCGCCGCGTCAATTTTTCTTGAACCAGGCCGCCGATGCGTGGACGGCACAGGGGCAAGCCGAAGAGGACGACATCGGCCTGGCCCGCGAAGCGAGCGCTTTTTATCTGAAGGCGTCTGAGGCTTTGCTGCGGCAGACGCCGGGCCATTTGCCGCTGGCCGAATCGGTGGCCTCAGGGTTGACGCAGTACGCCTATGCCTTCGTGGCCTTTGAGGCCGAGCGTCTGCTGGCCTCTGCGCCCCAGGCCGCGCACCGACTCAACCAGCGGGCACGCCGGCTTTACCTGCGCGCCCACCGGCACGCCATGGCTGCCCTGGCCCTGTCCAACCCCGCTCTGGTGCAGGCATTCAAGCAGGCCAAAGCCGGGCCATTGCCTAAGCTGCGCAACGAGGAAGTGGGACTGGCCTATTGGGCGGCCGCGTCCTGGGGGGGCTACATCGCGCTGTCCAAAGACGACCCGGACGCTGTGGCAGATCTCCCGCT
>CANHGF010000027.1 GCA_947460065.1 Comamonadaceae bacterium | reverse complement strand
GATCTGCATCGGCCCGCGCAGACCAGGCAGGCGATCGTGCAAGAAACGCTCGAGCCGGGCCGGCTCAAAGCCCCAGGCCGCGCTGCCCTGTGCCGCCGGCTCGCTCATGCTGACCCACCCGGTGAGGCGGGCGTCGCACCGGCGGCCGAAGGCGGTTTGCCCAGCATGAAGCCGCCGTCGACCACGATCTGCTGGCCGGTGACCATGCAATCGGGCTCGAGCAACCAGACGACTGCGCTGGCAATTTGCTCGGGCGTGCTGATGCGGCCAAGCAGGGCGGTGGCGGAAAACTGGGCCTTGACCTTGTCATAGCCGGCCTCGCCCAGACCGTCACGCATCCAGCGGCCTTCGATCATGCCAGGCAACACCGCATTGACGCGCACCCGCGGCGCCAAGTTGCGCGCCAGGCCCACCGTCAGGATGTTGAGCGCAGCCTTGGACATGACGTACGGAAAGGACGAGCCGCTGCCGGTCTGACCAGCGATCGAAGACACACTGACGATGGCGCTGCCCGGACCCATGTGGCGGGCGGCAGCGCGGGCCATCTGAAAAGGGCCCACCGCGTTGACGCCATAGACGCGCAAAAAATCTTCAGCTTGCACCCCGTCGAGCTCGTGCATGGGTACAAACTGCGTGGTGGCTGCGCAGTTGACCAGCCCGTCGATGCGGCCAAAGCGGGCCATGGCGGCCTCGGCCACCTCGCAGCAGCTGGCATCGCTGGCCACATCGCCCTGCACCGCGATGGCCTGCCCGCCAGCGGCCTGGCAGGCGGCTACCACGCCATCGGCCAGGGCCCGGTTGCGGCTGAAGTTGATGAGCACCGCTTCGCCGCGACGGGCCAATTGCAAGGCCACCGCCTCGCCCACGCCGCTGGAGCCGCCGGTAATCAGGGTCACACGTTGGGTCATCTGCGTTTCCCGATGGAAAAAAGGGTCACTGGCCTGCCATTGCCCCGCTCAGGGCAGCACGATCAGCTTGCCCTGAGCCCGACGCTGCGACAGCTCAAGAATGGCCTGGGGCGCCTCTTGCAGGCTGTAGCGGCCTGAAATCAGCGGCTTGATCTGGCCTTTGGCCAGCATCTGGATCAGGTCGCGCAGATCGACCTGCGCCGCCTGCGGCTCGCGCTGGATGAAGTCACCCCAGAACACGCCCACGATGGCGCAGCCCTTGAGCAGCACCAGATTGAGCGGCAAGCGCGGGATCTGGCCATCGGTAAAGCCCACCACCAGATAACGGCCGCGCCAGGCCATGGACCGCAGGGCCTGCTCGGCGTAGTCACCGCCGACCGGGTCCATCACCACATCGACGCCGCGGCCGCCGGTCAGGCGCTTGACCTCATCGCGCAGGTTCTGTTCGCGGTAGTTGATCACTTCATCGGCGCCCTGCGCGCGGCAGGTGGCCAGTTTTTCAGCGGTCGAGGCCGCCGCGATCACGCGCGCGCCCATGGCCTTGGCCAGTTCGATGGTGGCAATGCCAATGCCACCGGCCGCGCCCAGCACCAGCACCGTCTGACCCGGCTGCAACTGGGCCCGATCGCGCAGGGCATGCAAACAGGTGCCGTAGGTCAAAAGCAGCGAGCCGGCCACTTCGAAGGACAGACCCTCGGGCATGGCAATGACCTGCTCCTGCTTGGCCAGGACCTGCTCGGCAAAGCCGCCCCAGATGGTCAGGGCGATGACCCGGTCACCCACCTTGACCCGTGTGACGCCCTCACCGACAGCCAGCACTTCGCCGGCGGTCTCGCCACCGGGCGAGAACGGCGGCGTGGGCTTGAACTGGTAGAGGTTTTGAACAATCAGTGCGTCAGGGAAATTCACACCGGCGGCACGCACACGCACCACCACCTCGCCCGGGCCGGGCTGGAGGTCGGGCATGTCCTGCACGCTCAGATTTTCGGGCGGTCCGTATTCGCGGCAGATCAGGGCCTTCATGCAATGGCTTTCGAGTTTAGGTTTGGAATGGGTTCAGGGCTTAGGCGGCACCTGAGCCTCGAAGTATTGACGCACCACCGACTCGGCGATGCAGGCCGGCCGCTCCTGCCCTTCGACTTCAAGGGTGACCCGAAACGTCAGTTGCAGGCCGCCGGCAATGTCGAGCAACTCGGCCAGCACAAAGCGGCCGCGCACCCGGCTGTCCGCCACCACCGGGCTGGTAAAGCGCACCTTGTTGAGGCCGTAGTTCAAACCCATCTCGCAAAAGGGCAGACTCATGTGGCGTTCATAGAACTGACCGAGCAGCGAGAGCGTGAGAAAGCCGTGGGCGATGGTGTTGCCATAGGGCGATTGCTGGCGCGAGCGCTCAACGTCCACATGAATCCACTGAAAGTCGCCGGTGGCCTCGGCGAACAAATCAATGTGGCGTTGGCTCAGTTGCACCCAGTCGGTGAGGAAGGCTTCGCGGCCGACCAGGCTGCGGATCTCATCGACCGATTGGGCAAAGGAACCGGCGCGGCTGGAGGGGGTGGTGGGGTTGGTGCTCATGCGCTTGGCTTCAGAACGGGGGAAAGATGGGCCACCTGATCGCGCATCTCGCGCTTGAGCAGCTTGCCATTGGCATTGCGCGGCAAGGCCGTGGTCTGCACGGTGTAGGACTCGGGCACCTTGTAGTCTGACAGCACCGCTTTGCAGTGGGCCTTGAGCTCGGCCTGCAGCGCTTCGGTGGCTGCGTAGCCCGGCTTAAGACCCACAAAGGCATGGACCCGCTCGCCCAGTACCGGGCAGGGTTTGGCCACCACCGCGCATTCCTGCACGCTGGGGTGCTCGTACAGGGCGTTTTCAACCTCGATGGTGTAGATCTTGAAGCCGCCGCGGTTGATCATGTCCTTCTTGCGGTCCATCACCCGCACATAGCCCTGCTCGTCGATGGTGCCCAGATCGCCCGAGTGCCAATAACCGCCGGTGATGTTGGCCTGGGTCGCCTCGGGGTTGTCCCAGTAGCCACGCACCACCATGGGCCCTTTGATCCAGATCTCGCCCAAGGTGCCCGGTGGCAGCTCGCGGCCCACGTCATCGACCACACGCATGTCCACGCAATGCAGGGGCTGCCCCACCGTATCGTTGTGGGCGCGAGTCTGGCCCGGCGGCATGAGCGTGGCCGGAGAGGTGGTCTCGGTAGCGCCGTAGCAGTTCATCAGGACGAGTTCGGGCACCTTCTCGGCCAGCTCGACGATGGTGGCCACCGGCATGGGCGCGCCACCGTAGGCACCGATGCGCCAGGCGCTCAGGTCGTACTGGTCAAAGCTGGGATCAAGCAGACACAGCTTGTACATGGCCGGCACCATCAGGCTGTGGCTGATGCGCTCGGCCCCGGCGATGCGCAGGTAGTCGGCCGCCTTGAAGGCCGGCATGATGACCATCTTGCCGGCGC
The DNA here is from genome assembly GCA_947460065.1 of Comamonadaceae bacterium. GTDB lineage: Bacteria > Pseudomonadota > Gammaproteobacteria > Burkholderiales > Burkholderiaceae_C > Polaromonas. The sequence continues at coordinate 9,920 of CANHGF010000027.1, read as the reverse complement.
AGTAGACAAAGGTGGTGGTCAGCGCCACCAGGCCGGTCACATGGCTCAGCGGTACCGCGGCCACGGTGGCATCTTGCGGGCCCAGGCCCATGGCCAGCGCATAGTGCATCGAGGAGTGGACGATGCCCAAGTGGGTGAGCATGGCCCCCTTGGGCCGGCCCGTGGTGCCCGAGGTGTAGAGGATGACGGCGGTATCCTGCTCGTGCACTTGGGCCACAGGCACCGGGCTGCCCAGCACATGGTCTGCATAAGCCGTGCAGCCGACAGCCAGGGCGCCATCACCGACCTGCCAGCGCCGCTTGAGCGCAGGCAGCTCGGCCGCTGGCGGCAAGATGGGCGCCAGCTCAGCCTCATGCACCAGCAGCACCGCGCCGCAATGCTGCAGCATATAACTCAGGCCCGGGGTTTGCTCACGGGTGCTCAGCGGCACCGCAATGGCCCCCAGGCGGGCCGCCGCAAACAGGGTGAGCACGAATTCAATCCGGTTGCCCAACAGCAGCGCGACCCGATCGCCGGCGCGCACGCCGGCTGCCGCCATGCCGGCGGCCAAGGCAGCGGCCGCATCGAGCAACTGCCGGTAGCTCAGGCGCTGCTCGCCACAGACCAGGGCGCAGCGCTGGCCTTCGCGCTCGGCTGCGCGCTCAAGCATCTGGTGCAAACTACCCGGCCTGTCGATAAAGCAGGGCTCGACCCGGCTGCCGAACAGAGACTCAAGCCGGGTAGGCGCAGCGCCGCTGAGCTGCCAGTGACTCAAGGAAGCGGAGCCGCTCATGGGCTGCTCTCCGGCCGATCGCAGGGCGCGAGCAGGCTGCGCCCCTCGTCTTCAATCGACAGGTCCAGCAGCAGCCAGATGGCCGCTTTCTGCCAGTGCAGACCCGGGTGCAGCGAGGCATAGACGCCGCCGGGCAAGGCCTGGGGCAAGACAAACTTCAGGGCACGCAGCCCCGGCACCTCATAGCGCAGCACCGGGCCGGGTACGACCCGGTTCATCAGCGGCGCCAAGCGCTCGGGCGTGAGCGCCTGGCACAGCAACTCATAAGCGGCCTGATCCCGCGCGACCAGGGACAAGTCGAGCATGTCGCCTTTGTCACCGGCGCGGCCGGCTGCGATATCTCCGACCCTCATGATTGACTCCAGACGATCTGGGTGGGCACCAACGCGTGCTCAATGAAGCCGTCGAGCACCTCAATGCGCGGCCGTTTTTCGCTGCGCACGCTGCTACCACCAGCCGGCCCGGACAGGGTCATGGCATAGACCTCGTCTTCAATGGTCTGCGCCTGCTCGCCATCGCTGCAGCGGGCCGACACATGCACCCGCAACTCGGGTATGGAGCCGCGCAGCAACTGCGAGCCCGCGCGCAGCACCGAACCGGCGCCGACCAGATCGATGGAAATATCAGCGTCGGCCCAATCCCCGAGCCGCAGGCGTAAGGCCTGGGCCATCACCTCTGCGCGCTCGCGTGCGCCAGCGCCGGCCAAGGCAATTTCGCAGTCCATGATGAAGCCAGGCCTGTCGACAAAGCCAGCTACCTTGAGCGTGGGCGGCGGCCCCTTGGAGCGCACGCCACTCATGCGCACCCGGTTCTCGCCCACAGGCTCGAAACGCGCGCCGCTGAAGTCGACCACCAGGTCCGGGGTGGCGTAACAAGAAGGGTCGTGCACCTCATAGAGCAGCTGCAGGCTGCAGGTCAGCGCATCGACGATGCCCGGCGTACCAGACGGCAGACCAATTTCTGCCGAGCCGTCGGCCATCACCCGGGCCAACGGATAGCCCAAGCGGGCATATTGCTCGGCGCTCAGGGGCGGGGGCAAGCCCGCGCCTGCAATCGGCTCGTAATTGCCGCCCGTGAGCTGACCGCCGCATTCGAGCAGGTGACCGACGCCGATCGCACCCGCCAGGGCGCTCTCCCCAGGCTCTAGACGATCGCGTGCGACCGCTGAGAACAAGGCTGAATCGGCGACGCGGCCGGTGACCACCACATCGGCGCCTTGCGCCAGGGCGTCGGCCAGCGGGTGGCAGCCCAGGTAGGCATGGGCGCCCAGCAGGGGCGCGCCGGGATCGCGCACCCAGCGGACCTGCGCCGCACGGTCCAACACATCGTCGCCCACAATCGCCGCGACCTTCAGGCCGGGCAGACCCAGCTCGCGGGCAAGCCGGGCGATCCGCTCGGCTGCAGCCACAGGGTTGGCCGCGCCCAGATTGGAGACGATGCGGCAGCCTTTTTCACGGGCTACCGGCAACAGCGGCGTGAGCCGGCGCACCAGACGGGGGTCATAGCCGGCTCGCGGGTTGTCGCGCCGCGCCCGGATGGCCGGCACCAAGGTGCGTTCGGCCAGGCATTCGAGCACCACCGCATCCACACCGCTGCGGGCCAGCACCACGGCCGGGTCGATGCGGTCGCCCGCAAAGCCGGCGCCAGCACCCAGAACGCAAACCGGACTTTCCATCACAGCCCCATGTAGGAACGTTGCACATCAGGATCGCGCAGGAGATCCTCCCCGCTGCCGGTCTTGAGCAGCTGGCCGTGCTCGAGGATGTAGCCGCGCTGGCACATCTGCAGGGCGTTGCGCACATTCTGCTCAACCAGCAGCACCGTCAAGCCCTTGGTGGCTACCAGTTGCTTGACCAGCTCGAACACCCGATCGACCATGATGGGCGCCAGACCCAGCGAAGGCTCATCGAGCATCATCAGCTTGGGCATGCCCATCATGGCACGGGCCACCGCGCACATCTGTCGCTCCCCGCCTGACAGGCGCCCGGCCAACTGCTGGCGGCGCTCGGCCAGGATGGGGAAAAAACTCATCACCTCGTCCAGGTTATGCTTCATCTGGGCGCGTGCCTGCTGATGGTAGGCGCCCAGCTCGAGGTTCTCCAGCACGGTCATGAAGGGGAACAAGCGCCCGCCCTCGGGGACCATGATCAGCCCGCGCGCGGCGGCAGCGTGGGCAGGCTCGGCGCTCACGTCCTGGCCGTCAAACAGCACCTGGCCCGACTGGGCGCGCAAATGACCGGTGATGGTCAGGAGCAAGGTCGTCTTGCCGGCGCCGTTGGCGCCGACGACCGATACGATCTCGCCGCGCTTGACGTGCAAGTCGATGTCGTGCAACACGGGCAGCTCGCCGTAGCCGGAGCACAGCTTGCTAACGTTCAGGATGGTGTCCATTGGTGCCCCTCGCCCAGATATGCCTTCACCACCTCTGGTGAACTCAAGATGTCTTCGGCCGTGCCCTCGGCAATCAGCCGGCCGCGGTCGAGCACGATGACCCGCTCGGAAAAAGCCCGCACCACCTTCAGGTTGTGCTCGATGATGAGAAAGGTCAGCCCGTCTTCTTCATGCAGACTGCGCAGCAGGTCGATGCAGCGACCTGTCTCGCTCTGGTTGAGCCCGGCCATGACCTCGTCGAGCAGAACAATTTCGGGACCAAGGGCCAGCGCCCGCGCCACTTCCAGGCGTCGCCGTTCGCTCAGCGTCAGGTCGCCGGCGCGGCGTTTGGCATGGGCACCGAGGCCCACGCGGGTAAGAACAGCCATCGCGCGGTCACGCGCATCGGCCATACGCGCATGCTGCAGGAAGGCGCCGACCATCACGTTTTCAAGGGCCGACAGGGCAATGAGCGGCTTGACGATCTGGAAGGTGCGGCCCATGCCCAGCTTGGCCCGCTCATGCGGCGGCAGGGCATTGATGGTCTGCCCGCGCAAGGACACCTCGCCCAAGGTCGGGGCCAGCTGCCCGGTGAGCAGGTTGAAATAGGTGGTCTTGCCAGCGCCATTGGGGCCGATGATGCTGACCACCTCGCCCTTTTTGACCGACAGGGACACATCGTCGACGGCTTTGAGGCCCATGAAGTGCTTGCTCGCACCGCGCGTCTGTAGCAAGGCCTGGCTCATCACTGGCCTCCTTTCTTACCCTTGATCTTGCGCAGCAGGTCCTCGAAGGCACCGACCACGCCGCGCTTCATGAACAGGGCAGCCAGCACCATGAGCAGGCCCAGGATGGCCAGGTTCATGCCAGGCAGCGCATCGGCCAATTCGGCGCGCAAGAAGTTCTCAAAAGGCACGATGAGCGCTGCGCCGAGCAGCGGCCCGGCTATCGTGCCCACACCGCCAATGAGCGAGAGCAGCGCAAACTTCACGCCCACGTCCTGCAAGGTAAACAGAGTGGGCGGGTCGATGAAGCGCAGGTACATGGTGAACAAGGTGCCGCCGATGGCGGTGAGGAAGGCGCTGAGCGCCATGCCCTGAAGCTTGACGGACAGCACATTGATGCCCGAAGCGCGGGCAGAGTCCTCGTCCTCGCGCACGGCCAGCAGGTAGTAGCCCAGCCGACTGCGGCGCAGCCAGACGGTGATGCCCACCACCAGCGCCACGAAAACAAACATCAACACCGCGTACTGCCAGCGCTCGCGAAAAATCATATTGGCAAAACCCGCCTTGAAGGGAATCATGATGCCGCGCGGCCCACCGGTGAAGCTGTCGAAGTGGTTGGCCAGCACAAAGGCCACCTCGTTGAAGGCCATGGTGGCAATCGCAAAGAAGGGCCCGCGCAGCCGAAAGGTCGGCCAGGAGATCAGCATGGCCACCAGCGCCGCCAGCACCGCCGCCGGCACCATGACCAGCCAGGGTGAAAGCCCGTAGCGGCTGGTGGCAATGGCCGTGACGTAGGCGCCGATGCCAAAGAACACGCCGTGGCCCAGCGAGAACTGCCCGCCGAAGCCACCGATGATGTTCCAAGATGCGGCCAGCCCCCCCATCAGGTAGGTGAAGGCGATGATGTTGAGCCAGTAGGGGTCCTTGGCCAGGAACACCAGGGGCGCGCCGGCCAGGGCCATCAGGGCCAGATAGCGGCCGAGCGCGGTGCCCCCGGACTGCAGACCCGAGACCTCGGAGGCCACCTGGGGCGGCGGGGATTGACGATCAGTTTTGTTCACGGAAACCCACCTCCTCAGCGCCCACCTGCCCCAGCAGGCCGGCCGGACGAATGATCAATACCACCAGAAAGATCAGGAACCAAATAGCGTGGCGCAGTGCCGGGTCGATGTAGTAGCCGGCCAGGGCCTCGACCACGCCGACGATCAACCCGCCCAGGTAAGCGCCCCAGACGCTGCCCAAGCCACCGAGCACCACCACGGCAAAAGCCGCCAGGATGAAGTTGCCGCCGACGCCCGGCGTGATGGAGTAAATCGGCGTGAGCATCACGCCGGCCAGACCCGCCAGCGCAGAGCCGATGCCAAAGGTCATGAGGAAGGTTTTTTCCACATTGATCCCGACGGTGCGGGCGGCGCGCTTGTCCTGGGTCACGGCGCGTACCGACTTGCCCACCATGGTGCGGGTCAGCCAGAAGTGCAGGCCGATGGTGATGGCGGTGGTGATCACAAAGGTCAGCAACCGCACCGTGCCGATCTTGATGTCGCCCATCTCGATCACCTGGGCGCCGAAGTCGCCCCCCACGCTGCGCGCCTCGCCCCGGGTGAAGGCCAGCATAATGTTCTGGAACAGCATCAAGAGGCCAAAAGTGGCGAAGATCTGCATGTTCGATTCGTTGTGCAGCGGCTGGATCACCAGGCGCTGGATCAGCACCCCCAGCAAGCCCACCGCCGGCGCCACGATGAACACCGAGAGGTAGGGACTCAGCCCGAGGATGTTGTAAGCGTAGTAGCCCCCGTACATGCCGAACATCACCAACTCACCTTGGGCGAAGTTGACGATGCGCACGGTGCCAAAGATCAGGTTCAGGCCCACGCTGACAAGGCCGTAGACGCCCCCGAGCAGCAGGCCGATCACCAGCACGTTCAATAGTTGGTCCATGGTCTCCTCATTGGTTGTCGTCCAGGCTGTCAAACACCTCTCGCAAGCCAGACACGCGCTGGCGCACGCCGGCCATCATCAAATCCCACTCTACGCCCGCCGTCACAAAACGCGCTCCCATGCCGACGACCTGGCGCACCAGGGCCGGCGTATGCGCCAGGCCACCGGCGCCGGCCACCTTGCCGTGGCGCTGGCAGGCCCGGATGACGCGCTCGTGGCAAGCCATCACCTCCGGGTGACCGTACTCAGCCGGTCGGCCGAGGGCATCGCACAAATCCACAGTGCCGATATGCAAGATGTCTACGCCCGGCACGGCCGCAATCTCGTCGGCCCGCGCCACCGCCTCGGGTGACTCGAGCATCACCACCACGGTGGTGGCGGCATTGAAGGCCTGGCGCAGCGCACGCGCGTCGCTGCCGGGGCGGTAGCCCACATGCGGCCAGTTACCCGCGGCCGAGCGCTCGCCCTCGGGCGCGAACTTGCAGGCGCGCACCACGGCGCGGGCCTGCTCGGCGTTTTCCACATGCGGCGCGATGATGCCCAGGGCACCGGCATCGAGCAGGCGGTTGGCGTAGTGACCGTCCAGGCTGGGCACGCGCACCAGCGGCGTAACACCCGCATACAGCGCCGTGACGCAGATCTGCGCCGCGGCCGACTCGGGAATTACAGAATGCTCCAGGTCCAGACTGATGGCGTCGCAGCCGCAGCTGCGCGCGGCCAGAGCGATGTCCACGCTGGCGACCTTCTGCACGATCAGCGCCACGCCCAGACCGCCAGCGGCCAGGGTCTGGGCCAGCGGGTTGCGCAACAAGGGGAAGTCGCTCATGCCTGCACTCCTTCGGACCTTGCTGAAGGCGCCAGAATCAGATCGGGCCCAGTCACTGCTTGTCCACGCTGCCAGCATGCCAGATTGCCAAAAGCGTGGCGGGCCACATGCACGACGTTGTCGAACACGCCGCCGCCGGCGTGCGGCGTCACCACCACCTGCTCCAGCGCCAGCAAGGGGTTGTCACGCGCCGGTGGCTCGGGGTCGAAGGCGTCCAGGCCGGCGCCGCGCAGGTGCCCCGACTGCAAGGCGGCGCACAAGGCAGCCTCGTCGATCAGGCCGCCGCGCGAGGTGTTGATCAGGATCGCTCCGGCTTTCATGCTCGCCAGCGACTGGGCGTTGATCACATGCCGCGTTGCTTCGGTCAGCGGCGCGTGCAGACTGAGGATGTCGGTGCTGGCCAGCAACTCGTCCAAGCCGACGCGGCGCGCACGCAGCCTGGCCTCGGTCTCGGGCGGTGCGAGCTGCAGGTCGTGGTAGAGGATCTGCACCTCAAAGCCCTGCAGCAGCTGCGCCAGGCGCTGGCCGATCTGGCCAAAGCCGTACAGCCCCACCGTCTTGCCCTGAATCTGGAAACAGGTCTCGCGCATCTCGGGCGTGGGCCACTGGCCCAGGCGCATCACGCGGTTAACATAAGGGATGCGGCGGTACACCGCCAACATCAAGGCCAGGGCCATTTCGGCCACCGGCTGGCTGTTGGCACCGGCGGTGATCGCCAGGCCTATGCCCCGGCGGCGCAGGGCCGCCAGGTCGATAGCGTCTATGCCTATGCCCCATTTGTGCACCCAGCGCACACCAGGCGCTGCCGCCAGCAGCGCCTCGTCCACCCGGGCAAAGCCGGGCAGCAAGGCCTGGGCCCCGGCGGCCAGGGCCTGCTGGTGCGCCGCGTCGTAGGACTGGGCAAAGCGCAGCTGCCAGCCAGCAGGCGCAGCGCGCTGCACCTCGCGGCGCACCGCCTCGGCCCAGACATCCAGACAGGCGACCTTCATGCCAGGCTCCTTGCGGCGAGGATGCACATGCAGGGCATAGCGCTCAGGGACGCGCCAGCGGCTTGACGCCCACGCCCGGCAAGGCCGCGTTCTGCGGGAACACCGTCACCATCTTGCCGCCTTGCCACTGCGAGGCGGTGAACCAGGCGCGGGTGTTTTGCATGTTCTTGTCGAACTTGGCACCAAAGCCCGAGGGGTAGGTGCTTTCGGGCTTGTCCAGGGCGGCGGCGGCCGCACGCACCTTCTCAGGATCGAGGCTGCCAGCGGCCTTGACCGCCTCGGCCATGATCATCGCGCCCGAATAGGCAGCCATGCCTTGCGGCGCGATCGGATCGGCCTTGTACTTGGCACGGTAGGCCGCGAGATAGGCGCCCTGGCCGGGACCGAAGGTCTCGGTGATGTCGTGACGCGGATAGCCGATCACCAAAATGCCCTCGAGGTAGCCGGCGCCGATAGCCTCCAGCGTCTCGGGGGTGTCGCCAGTGCCCACCATCAGGATCGCGCCGGGCTTGAAGCCCTGCTCACGGATGGTGCGCAGCAGCAGGTTGCCGTCGGGCACGTAGCCAGTCTGCACCACCACGTCGGGCGCAGCCTGCTTGGCACGCAGCACCGAGTCATTGAGGTCGATGGTGCGCGCCGGGTGGGCGCCTACGCCGACGACCTGAGCACCCGCATCGGTCAGGAGCTTGCGCTGCACCTGGGCGATACCGGTGCCATAAATCGAGTCCTCGTGCTCGATCCAGACCTTCAGGCCCTTGATGTCCTTCTTGAGGTTGGGCGCGATCAGGTTGCGGATCACGTTGACCGAGGTCACCGCGAACGCATTGCCGTCAGGGCCGCTGCGGATGAAGTTGGGCAGGCCGCGCTCGGTGAGGTTGACCGCCACCGCATTGGTTTCCCAGTACAGCTTGTTGTAGCGCATGGCCGCATCGCTGGCCGTCAGCGAGATACCGCTGATATAGGTGCCCATGTACATGTCCACCTTGTCCTTGACGGCCAGCTGCTCAACGGTGGCGATGCCCTGCTGCGGGTTGGACGCGTCACCGCGCACCAGCTCAACCCTCCTGCCCAGCAAGCCGCCGCTGGCATTGATGCGATCGACCGCCAGCTCGTAGCCGCGGGTGACTTCGGTGCCGTACAGGGCCAAGGGGCCACTGTAGGGGTTGATGGCGCCGATCTTGATGTTTTGCGCGGCCACCGTGCCGCTGGCCAGAGCGGCTGCGCCAAGCAGCGCTGCGCCGGTCCACTGCTTCCATTTGCTTGTGTGCTTCATTGAAGTCTCCTTGCCTTTCATGCCAATTGAATGACGACGTCCCTGCTAGATAAGCACCGTGCCCACGTCATGGCGCGGTGCGCCGAACCTCTTGCGTGTCCTTTGAATCGAAATCGCTTGTCAGATCACCCCCAGGCTGCGGCCCACGGGCCAATAGATGCCGGTGCCGGTCACGCCGCCATCGACTGCCAGGTCAGCACCCGTGATGTAGGCCGACTGCGGACCGAGCAAAAAAAACATCACATCGGCCAGTTGCTCGGGCTGGGCCATGTGCTGCAGGGCAATGAGCCCCTGCAGCGTCTCCACCAGCGCTGGGTAATTGCGCACCATCTCGGTATCGACCACGCCCGGACAGATGCAGTTGACGCGGATACCCTTGGGGCCAAGTTCCATCGCAGCGCTGCGAGTCAGGCCGCGCAAGGCCCATTTGCTGGTGCTGTAGGCGGCCGAAAAATAGCCCGTCATGCCCACCGTTGAAGACACATTGACGATGGCCGCGCCGCGTCCCATCAGCGGGGCCATGGTTTGGATGCCTAAAAAGCTGCCGGTCAGGTTGGTGGCCATCACGCGCTGCCAGTTCTCCAGCGTGGTCTGTGTGACCGGCGCCCGCGGACCGGTGATGCCGGCGTTGTTGACCAATCCCTGCAAGGGCAGGTCCGCCTGAGCGATCTGCCGGGCCAATGCGGCCCAATCCAACTCGCTGGCGACGTCACCGTGAACCACCACCACCTGGCCTCGCAGACCCTGCACCTGCTGATGCAGTTGCGCCCAGGCCGCATCCTCGGGCGGCAGGGCATCGAGCACATAGACCCTGGCACCGGCCTGCGCCAGAAGCCGGGCCACGCAGGCGCCCTGGCCCCTGGCACCACCGGTGACCACTGCGGCCTTGCCGACCCAATGCATCGATGCCGGATCGCTCATCGCCTGGTCCTTATTGGGGCTTGATCCCGGCCGATGCGGCGACGGCGCGAAAACGCTCGATCTCGCTCATCTGAAAGCGCCGCATGTCATTGGTGGCCAAGGCCAG